>DQOT01000161.1 GCA_015658495.1 Fidelibacterota bacterium
AATAAATAGGAACTGACCCCCACCAATTCCCAGGACATATACATAGACACCAAATTATTCGCCAGAACAATGCCGTTCATGGAAAACGTGAACAACCCTAGATAAGCAAAATAGCGGGAATACCGGATATCCCCCTCTAAATATTTTAACGAGAAAACATGGGTACAGGTAGAGATAAGTGCCACAACCAGCAGCATGATCACGGTGATATTATCGACCAGGAATCCCAGTTGGATCGAAAAGGCACCCATATCCAGCCAGGTAAATGATGCTTCCTGCCTGAAATCCGGATTATCACCCAAAAGCATGGCTACAAACATGGCAATGGACAAAATCAAGGTGATGAAAATAGCACCCACGGATACCCAATCACCTTGGCGCGGAAGGCGTTTCCCAACTAGGATCTGGATCACAAATGCTGCCAATGGCAGGAAAAGGATAAAGAGGGAATAATTGATAAAGATATTGTCCATTATTCTTTCATGGATGACGCTTCGTCAATGTTAATGGTATTCATGTTATTGTAAATATTGATAATGATTGCCAATGCTACGGCTGCTTCTGCTGCTGCCAGGACGATCACCAGGAGCGCAAAAATATGGCCGTCCAGGTTCATACCCCCAAACCGGGAAAAAGCCACAAAATTGATATTGGCTGCATTCAGGATCAGTTCTACCCCCATGAGAATTGCAATCCCGTTCCTGCGGGTCATGACACCGAATACACCCAGGGAGAATAGGATCGCCGCCACAAATAAATATGTATTGAGCTCGTACATCAATTCTCCTTCCGGGACAGAAGGGCCGCGCCGATCAATGCGCCTAATAAAAGCAATGAGATGGTTTCAAAGGGCAGTAAATATTTTGTAAGTAATAGCGTCCCAACTCCAGCCACAGTGCCTGCTGGTTCTACCGCATCTGCCTGGAGCCAGGGTGTTTTTGAGATCACAAGACTGATCAAGATGAAAAACCAGATCCCGATTGCACCCCCTACGCCCTGCTGAACATTTGTTTGAGATAATCGGACAGATGAAATTCTGTTTGTGAGCATGATCCCGAAAATGATCAGGACCAAAATTCCGCCGATATAAACGAGCAATTGGACACCGGCTATGAAATCAGCCCAGAGAAAAACATAAATCCCCGCCACGCCGAATAACGTAAACAGGAGCGCCATGGCGGAATAAATCAATTGATTGCTCAAAACCACTATCCCTGCAGAAAGGACAGTCATGGCGATTACAAACCAGAATGAGGTTTCAGCCATTAACTCTCGGCTCGTTTAGTATCCAGGATTTTTTCCATCCCATCTTTCGTTCCCTTTTTTGCAAAGCGATAGATCAGGTCACTGCGGTCATATTCAGAAAATTCATAATCAATGGGATGTTTATGGGCATTGGGGCCCCCCGTCATAAAAATACATTCTTCCGGACAGGGATAGACACACAAATTGCAATAACAACATTCTGTCATATCGATATCAAACCGGGTCACCACCAAGGCTTTCCGTGAACCGGTGGATGTAACACCTATATGCCCAACATCCTGGATATCTTCGCCACGAACCGGCGCTTTCTCTGTTACAATTTTAATACATTGCACTGGACAGACTCGCTCACATTTCAAACACCCAATACAATCATCGATATCCACCTGAAGCCGGGAGCGAATCACATTATAATTGCTGTGATCAAACCCAATGTTTCGTTCTGGGCGCGGCCATTTTTCTTCAGGATACTGTAAGGTCACATTATTCCGTCGGATGCGAACCATGTGCATCCAGGTGATGCCCAGACCTGTCATCATGGTTGATAACGACTCCCAAATATCTCTAAAATATTTTGCCATGCCTTATCCGAAAATGAGTGTCCAAAACCCGACACCAAAAATGTTGATTAAACTGATTGGTAAAAACACCTTCCAGCAAACATTCATCAATTGATCCACCCGGAGTCGTGGAAAAGTCCAGCGAAACCACATCATGACAAAGATCAGAAATACAATTTTACTCATCATCCAGAAAATGCCCCAGCCATTGGAATCAAAATAGCCGGGAATTGGGCTATGCCATCCTCCGAGAAATCCTGCAGATGCTACGGCAGAAACCACCAGCATATTGGCGTATTCGCTTAAGAAAAAGAAGGACCAGCGCATCCCGGAATACTCGGTATGAAAGCCACCTACCAATTCCGATTCTGCTTCTGGAATATCAAATGGCGTCCTGTTGGTTTCAGCCACAACGCTGATAAAAAATATGAAAAATGCAACAAAAGTAAATGGATTCGCAAAGATAATCCAATTGAAGAGGCCGCCTTCCTGGTAGTGGATAATGCCCTGCATACTCAGGGTACCCGTGAGCATAATGATCACAATGATGGATAAACTAGCAGGGATCTCATAACTGACAATCTGTGCAGCGGAACGCATCCCGCCATAGAGGGACCATTTATTATTGGAGGACCAACCGGCAAGAATCAGCCCGATGACACCCAGTGATCCTATGGCGAGAATGTAAAAAATACCAATATTGAAATCAGCCACGATCACTGTTTCGCCAAAAGGCACAGCGATGACGGCAACAAATGCACCAACGAAGATCATAAAAGGTGCGAGAATAAATAATAATTTGTCTGCTTTTTCTGGGATGATATCTTCTTTCGTGAGAAGTTTCAATGCATCTGCCACGGTCTGGAGAAGTCCCCATTTTCCAGCGTGAAGTCCCACACCCTGCCCCATGGGACCCAGACGATCCTGCATGAATGCAGCCACTTTCCGTTCTGCATAAACCATAACAATGGCATTCACAGCCACCACTAAAAAAAGTACGAGACATGGAATCAGGATGGCGATCACCAATAATGTGCCGCTCCCTTCCATGGCTGGAATCAACCCGCCGAGCCAGGTAAATAGAGTGTCAACGGTCATCGGTCAATTTCTCCCAATACAATGTCCAGGCTGCCCAGGATCGAGATCACGTCAGACATCATCCAGCCCTCGGCAATTTCACCCAAAACGGAAAGAGCCGTAAAAGCTGGGGATCGCATTTTTACCCGTGACGGAATCGGAGAACCATCGCTTTCAATATAAAATCCAAGGTCACCTCGAGGCGTTTCGGTCCGACTGTATATAGAGCCCTTGGGCGGACGAATTTTTTTCGGAAGCGCCTGGTGAACATCCCCATCTTTCGGAATTTGCGCCAAGGCCTGGCGCAGGATCTTCACACTTTCTTTCACTTCCAACATGCGAACGTAATACCGGTCCCAACAATCGCCCAAGGTTCCCTTGGCACCATCGCCAACAGGGACATCAAATTCAAATTTATCATAAATGGAATAGGGTGCATTCCTGCGGAGATCCCACTTCACTCCGGAAGCCCGCAGGTTCGGCCCCGACACGCCATAGCTGATAGCAACATCGGCTGGCAATACACCAATATCCGCGGTCCGTTCAACAAAAATTTTATTGTGTGTGAGCAATTTATTGTATTCATCGATCTGGGGCTCAAAATAATCCAGGAATTGAAATGCTGTTTCCACGAATCCTTTTGGCAGGTCATGGCTCACACCGCCCACCCACATATAATTATAAAGGAGTCGTGCGCCACAGGTCAATTCGAACATATCAAGAATTCTTTCCCGATCACGGAGCATAAATAAAAATGGTGTAAAGGCGCCAATATCCAAGCCATACACACCCAGAGCCAATAAGTGGCTGGCGATCCGTTGGAGTTCCGCCATGATCACCCGGATATATTCCACTTTTTCCGGGATTTTCAGTTCCATCAATTCTTCTACTGCAACAACATAACCAAAATTATTCGCCATAGCCGCGAGATAATCACAACGATCTGTATAAGGGATGACCTGGTCGTAAGTCACATTTTCACAGTGCTTTTCAAAACAGCGGTGGAGATACCCGATCACCGGTGTTATCTCGGAAATGATCTCACCATCCGTTTTGACTCTTAAACGGAGAACACCGTGGGTACTTGGATGCTGCGGTCCTATGTTCAGGACCATTTCTTCGCCGTGGACTACTCCCATCCTTCCTTCACTTTCGGCACAACAATTCCGTGGTATGTTTCTTGCACTTCGTAATCTTTTCTCAATGGATAACCTTCCCAATCTTCCGGTAATAACATTCTGCGGTGATCCCGATGACCATCAAAATGGAATCCAAACATGTCATAGGTTTCCCGTTCGAACCAGTCGCCGATTCGCCATATTTGTTCAATGGATGGAATGTTGGGTTTATCCCGTGTTACTGCGATCCGGATCTCGATCTTGTGGTCATGTGTCATGGAATGGAAATTGTAGCGGGCTTCCAATATGTTGTCACCCAGGTCCATTCCCGTCTGACACTGGAGTGAATCAAAATGAAGGGATGGTTCAGATTTCAGCCAAGTTGCGATATCGAACCAATTATCCGGTTTGAGTTGAATATGGGTATCATTCAGTTCTGCATCCAGTGAACCGGGGAATTTGTCCTCGATCATTTTTCCGAATTTCTGATTCGGATTATCAGAGGGTGTGGTGTCTGCTGGTGGCTCTTCTGCTAGTTTTTCATCTGCAGGTGCAGAAGCGGCGGCGACTTTCGCTGCACGTTTGGCCTTTGCTAAGGCTGCTTTTGCTTTGGATCGAAGGACACGATCTTCAATGGCATTGATCGGGTCCATATCGCCGGCCAGTCCTTTTTCAACTAACTCGGCGATCAACTTCTCTTGATCAGCACTCATCCCATTTTCCGGGTAAGGGGACGCTCTTCCAGGATCTTTTCCTGGAGTTTCAAAAGACCTTCGATCAATGCTTCAGGTCGTGGAGGGCAACCGGGGACATATACATCCACAGGTACAACGATATCCACACCTTTTAATACATGGTACCCATGCTGCCAATAGGGGCCGCCGCTGGTGGCGCAGGAGCCCATGGCAATCACATATTTTGGATCAGCCATTTGCTCAAATAATTTTTTCACACGGAGCGCCATTTTCATGGTTACGGTTCCGGCTACGATCATTACATCCGCCTGGCGCGGTGATGAACGGGGCATCATTCCTAATCTTTCAAGATCGTGACGGCTGGCAGCCGTGGCCATCATTTCGATTGCACAACAGGCCAATCCAAATTGGAAATACCAGGGCGAGGTCGAACGAGCCCAGCCAATGAGTTTATCTAATTTGGCAACAACAACATTGTCTTGGAATCTATTTTCAAGCAGTCCCATCAGGCATTTTCCTTTAATTGAATTCGTTCATAACGGCCCGAAGCATATTTTACTTTTCGCTTCACCCAATCCAGATCAGATTTGACCCAGACATAGGCCAGGCCAACAATCAGGATGACGAGAAAAATGGCCATCTCAACCATGGCAAGAAGGCCAAGTTCCTTAAATACAACAGCCCAGGGGAAAAGGAAAACAACCTCCACATCAAAAATGAGAAAGATCAGGGCGATGACATAAAATCGAATATTGAACTGGAGCCATGCAGAACCTTCCGGCACTTCTCCACATTCGTAGGTTTCCAGTTTTTCTTTTGTTTTCTTGGACGGAGCAATCAACCATTGGACAATCAGGGGCACGGCCACCATGATAATCCCCAGGAGTGCTGCTACAAGAACGGTTCCAAAATCTCGATACATAAACTTTATTTTAGTGGGGTTTTCAGACACGAAATTTACTCCGCAGAATTTTGGTGAGTCAAACTAAATGTCATGAAAAAGTGGATGAAATATTGGCTTGCATATACCCGATTTAAAACCATTAAAATGGTTACAAAAATGAGCCTTTGTTGGTAACCCACGACTTAATTCGTGGGTTAAAAAAAATAAAAAAGAATGAACCGTTTCAACGGTTTACAAATTCCTATCTTAAACTCTTTGGTTCAATCAATCTGAAATCTCTAATTTTTTACATGTCTCTCTTTAATTCTATCATCACTTCAATCCTGCCCATCATGCCCAAGTGGTTCGCCAAACCTTTTGCCAAACCCTACGTTGCGGGGAAAACCGAAGATGATGCTGTCACCCATATCCGGACCTTGAATGAAAAAGGGTTTTCTGCCACAGTGGATATTTTGGGTGAGCATGTTTTAACCAAGGAGGAAGCGCGGGATATCACCGCACAATATTGCCATCTTTATGATCGCATCAACACCGAATCTTTAAACTGTAATCTTTCCATCAAGCCCACCCATGTTGGCTTGAATATTTCTCTGGCTGAAGCCATGGCCAATTTCACAAACCTAACGAAGAAAGCACAGGAACATGGAAACTTTCTGCGCATCGATATGGAAAATTCTCCTTTCACTAATCAAACCTTTGAGATTTATCAGCACTGCAAAACGATTTACAATAATGTGGGTGTGGTGATTCAATCTTATTTACACCGCAGTTTGAATGATATCAATCATTTGGCCAATGGCCAATTCAATTCCCGGATCTGTAAGGGTATTTATCGGGAATCCGAATCCATTGCCTATCAGGGTCGGGAAGAGATCAAGGAAAATTATTTAAACCTGTCAAAGGCTATGGCAGTACAAAAGGCCTATTCCGGTTTTGCAACCCATGATCAGGATCTCATTGATCAATTATTGCACTGGATCGAATCAGAAAATATTTCAAAAGACCTTTTTGAATTCCAGGTATTGTATGGCGTACCCATGGAAGGACGATTGGAAGCGCTTCTTGAAGCTGGATATAAGGTCCGTGTTTATGTTCCCTACGGTCCGGACTGGTTTGATTATTCCGTTCGCCGATTGAAAGAAAATCCAAAAATAATTTCTTATGTGCTTAAAAACTTTTTTCGTAAAAGGTAAAACGTGTTTGAGTTCTAAAAGTGTTCCCGTGTTAAAGTACATTCAACGTGAACACAGGAACACGTGAACACTTAAATACTTCCCATGAATAAGCTTGAAACCGTCAACCAAATATTTAATTTAAAAACCATTGCGGTGGTTGGTTTTAGTCCAAAACCGGAACGCCCCAGCCATTATGTTGCCATGTATTTAAAAGAAAAGGGCTACACTATTATCCCCGTAAATCCTGGACACAAAGAAATTGCCGGTATGACCTGTTATCCGGATCTGGAATCCATCCCTGAAAAAGTGGATGTTGTTGATATTTTTCGTCGGTCAGAATTCGTCCCGCCTATTGTGGATACTGCCATATCCATGGGTGCCAAAGCCATCTGGATGCAAGACCATGTGATCCATGAAGAAGCAGCACAAAAAGCAAAAGATGCAGGACTTATGGTTGTTATGAATGATTGTATGCTAAGACAACATCGGTTGCTCTGTTCATAATATCACTTATACAGGAAGACTATTTGATGATTTCGTTAAATATTATTAATGTTATAATGGATAGGAGAAACCAATGATATTGGAATTTGCAATACTTGATGTTAAACCAAAACAAGAAAAATATTTTGAGGCTGCCTTTGAAAAAGTAAAAAATATTATTTCCAATTTTAACGGTTATATTTCTCATCAGCTACAAAAATGCATAGAAATTATTAATCACTATATATTGCTTGTAAACTGGCAAACTCTTGATGATCATACAGAGGGCTCCAGGGAATCAAAAGAATATCAGGAACGACGGAAATCCTTACACCATTTTTATCTTTATGTCGTTTTATTCCAATGCATTTACCATCAACGAAATAGTGAAATGTTTCTATACCATCATCAGTAAGACCGCAAAGACCATGATGACCATCTGGTATCGATTGAGCATGCAAGTTATCCTTGTTGAGATTCTCAGTGTATAGCACGGCAAACTCCATAAGCTGTTTTTGGGTGTACTTGGTTTCATCTTTTTTGGCACTGGTGCTATTTTGTTTTGTGTTTACAAGTTTGTATTCCATCGGTTTGTGTTCGCGGTTTGTGAGCCACTGGCTCGGGTTATCAATATTTAAGCGTTCTGCCAACATATATGCATTACCTGAAAAACAGCCTTTATGGCATTTGCACTGGCCAGTATCAACGTTGGCGCTGAAGCATCTATTCTTCTTTGAATGTTCTTTTATGGGACAAAGAGATGAGATCTGTGAGCCAGTGATTCTTGCATTCTTTAGTCCAACAACATTGATGTAGAAGTCGTAAAAATCAGGCATTAAATCCGTCGGTCTCCTTTTTGTCCCGCTTGGACGGAGTTAAGGTATGCCGCTAGTGTTTACAACTGCAGCCAGGCATCAACGTCCGCTCTGCGGAAAAGCTTCTTACCTGATGATTTAAAAGGCTTGATAGTGCCTTTATGTATAGCACGCCTTATCGTTGCTTCGCAGCATTTTCCGTATGCAGAGACGTCTTTCAATGTCATCAGTGGATCATGCCTGCTTGATCTATCGGTTACGATGGATTCAATACGGTCTAACCTTTCTAAGATCGGAATTATGAATGTGGTTTCTTTCATT
>DQOT01000160.1 GCA_015658495.1 Fidelibacterota bacterium
AAAGAATGTTCTCTGCCAAGGATGAGAAAAATGCCGTTGGCGCCACTTTTATTTTCAATGTCGCCCATTATGCCTTGCGTCCCTGGCCGTGGATATTGATCGCATTAGCATCTCTTATTGTATTCCCAGAATTGTCGGATATTGAAAAAGCATTCCCGAATTTACCGGCGGATAAATTGGGACACGATGTGGCTTATCCAGCTATGCTGACGTTGTTGCCTTCGGGGTTGTTAGGTCTCGTAGCTGCATCTCTCATTGCGGCATTCATGAGTACCATGAGCACTCAATTGAATTTGGGTGCCAGTTATTTAGTGAATGATTTTTATCATCGCTTTTTTAAGCCCAATGCATCAGAAAAAGAATTGGTCTTGGCTGGGCGTTTGTTCACAGTTGTTTCTATTATTTTAGGCGGAGGGCTCGGACTCCTGCTCACCAGCGCCGGACAGGCATTTACACTTTTACTGATGATCGGCGCCGGTACGGGATTCATTTACATCCTTCGTTGGTTCTGGTGGCGAATCAATGCCTACACAGAAATTGTAGCCATGGTGAGTTCCATTTTTATAGCGGGATATTTCAATTTTGGTGATTCGGCATTAGAGGGTTGGCAAAAGATTGTGATTGGTGCATTACTCACCACCCTTGTTTGGGTTACCGCCACTTATCTTACGCCAGCGGATGAGGAAGAAACCCTGCGGAATTTTGTGAAGAAAGTGAATCCCGGGGGTCCAGGTTGGAAAAAATATTCGGAAGGTATTTCCACAGAACCCTGGCCCGTCCCCAATGGAATTCTTTCCATGCTATTGGGTTGTGTAGCTGTTTATGGATTCCTGTTGGGTGTTGGACAACTCATCTATGGGCATACTGAAAGTGGATTGATGATTTGTGGATTAGGAACCGTTGCATCAATTGGATTGTTTAAAATCTGGAAAAAGTAATTAAAATGTGTTCATGTGCTCACGTGTTCATAATAACCATACCACTCAAACACGTTCCCACTTTAACACATGAGCACTCAAACACTTAAACACTTTCCCAAATGATTATTTCTACTCCCGGTCGAATTTGTTTGTTTGGTGAACACCAGGACTATCTGGGGTTGCCGGTCATTGCCATGGCTATTTCTCTACGGGTAAGGTTAAAAGGAGACAAAAGACCGGATAACAAAGTGATTATCCATAAACCGGATCTGGGAGAAACAGAATCCTTTTCGTTAGATGATCTAACTTATATAAAATCCAGAGATTATTTCAAAAGCGGGATTGTTGTTTGCCAAAATGCAGGGCTCACTTTTTCATCTGGATTCGACTGTGAAATTACAAGTGAAATCCCTATCCGAGCCGGGACCAGCAGTTCCTCTGCCATCTCCGTAAGTTGGATTCATTTTTTATCTAGAATAGCGGACGTTCCTGCCGATTGGGATCAGCGAAAGATTGGTGAATTAGCTTATAAAACAGAGGTGGAAGAATTCAATGAGCCCGGGGGCATGATGGACCAGTATTCTACAGCAATGGGACACCTGATTTATTTACAGTCCGAACCGGACATTGCCATACAATCCCTGAATCCAAATCTTGGACCATTTGTCTTGGGAGATTCCTGCGAACCAAAGGACACTATGTTTATTTTAAGTCGGTGTCGAGATGCACGACTTGAAATAATTGAAAAATTAAAAGTCAGAAATCCAAATCTATATATTCATTCCAGCGGTGATGATTTGGATTTAACCGACTTAACCGAAAATGAAAAAAGTCTTTTTATGGCGACGATTAAAAACAGAAATCTTTTAAAAAGTGCTCTGATAGAATTAGAAAAAGATGAGCTGAATCATGATATAATTGGAAATCTTTTAACGGATCATCATACTGTTTTAAGAGATATTCTTAACGTAAGTACACCGAAGATAGAAACTATGATGGATGCAGCATTAAATGCAGGCGCCTTGGGTGGCAAGATTAATGGATCCGGTGGTGGCGGATGTATGTTTGCTTATGCACCTAATGATCCGGAACATGTAGCGGAAGCGATAGAAAAGGTTGGGGGAAAGGTTTATGTCATCCAGGCGGATGAAGGGACGAGAATTGAATAATTAAAACCTAATGAGCCTTAATCTTTATTTAATTGTTGAACCCTGAATGCGGAATATTCCGAGAATGGTTTTGGTCGTAGGTTTTAGAGCTTGGCATGACATTAAATCATTTTAGTAATAACATTTTATTTGTTATTTGTTTTTCGGGTGTCGTAATTCTGTAAAAATAAACGCCATTCGGAAATTGATTCATTTGAATCATGAACGAATGCGTTCCAGAAGGATACATACCTTTTGCTAATTCCATTACATTCCGTCCCAGCATATCAAAGAGTGTTAATGTGATAACTGTTTCATCTTTTAAAGAAAATTGAATTTTAGTCACAGGATTAAATGGGTTTGGGAAATTTGGGTGGAGCACGACATTCTCAAATACAGGGAGTATTTCGACCTCATTGGATAATTGAGTATAAATCCAAAGTGGATCTGCTGAATCTTCACTTGAGACTTCCCCTAAAAATCCATGATTGCCTAAGTCGGAATGATCAAAAACGATTTGTCCATTGCCTTCGTCAAAGGGCCAGAAACCAACCAAT
>DQOT01000076.1 GCA_015658495.1 Fidelibacterota bacterium
AAAACCATTTTCATCTTTTAATGAGGAAATTAGATCCAATTTCTGCAAAATTTATTTTTTTTTCTTATCTTGCCATTTTCAGTTTTTGTGGACATTTTCCATGCAATTATTATGGCAGATAAAGAGAGAATTCAATCATCAGGAGGGTTTGCAAAAACCACCAATTTCAAATGGCTTGGGGTTGGTGTTGCCATTTTTACGCTACTCGCTCTCATGCCCACTCCAGAATCTATGGTTTCAAAGGCCAGTGAAATTTTCGGCAGTGACATGAGTCCGGAAATAATTGCCCAGAGGGCTTACAATATGAAAATTATTATCGCCCTGCTTGGGATGTGTTCGGTCTTTTTCGCAACGGAAGCGATTCCCATGCCGGCAGTAGCACTGCTGATCGGATTGGTTCAATTGTTTTTTGGGATCACCCAACCAGCACGGATTGTGTCCACTTATGCACATGATGCTGTGTGGTTTATTGCCGGGTCACTAGCCATTGGTTCAACACTGGTGAAATATGGACTCGACAAACGGATCGGAATGCTGGTAGTCAAACTTTCCGGAACCAAAACGCGCAACATTGTTCTGGGTCTCCTGCTTGGAACAGCCATTCCATCCGCATTTATAAATGAAGCCTCAATCGCACCTATGTATATACCGATCGCCCTCGCATTGTACACACTTACGAACAAGACAATTTCAGCGCCCAATCTAGGAAAATTACTGATGATGTCCATTGCCATCGGCTGTATGGTGGGAGCACCCATGAGTCCCACCGGAGGCGCCAGGAATGCCATCATGATTGGGTTTCTGGAAGATTATGTCAGTCCGAATGTTTCCTTTTTTGAATGGATGAGTATGGGTGTTTTTTATACTGCTATCATGTCAGTGCTGATGGCATTCTTACTTCCATTACTCTTCAAACCGGAAGTGAAGGATTTATCGGATGCTGTTTCAGTTCTGAAAAGCGACCTTGAAAAGCATGGTAAAATGACCGGGAAACAATGGCTCGTCGGTGGAATAATGCTGCTTATGATTTTCATGTGGATCACCGATAAAACGGTCACTGCCGGTATTCTCGGATTTCCACTGGGGCTGGGTGGTGTAGCGATCACAGGAGCCGTCCTCTATATGCTGCTGGGACTAACCTCCTGGAAAGATTATGAAGAAAATGTAAGTTGGGGTGTCATTATTCTATATGCCGGAGCAATCAGCCTCGGTACGGTGTTTAAAGCCAGCGGCGCAGCCAAATGGCTGGCAGACAGCATGATTGAAATCATGGCTAATTTCGGCATCGGTTCGGGTCTGCCCCTGATTTTAGTGGTCATCCTCATCGGTGCTTTACTCACTAACCTGATGAGCGCAGGTGCCACCGTTGCTGTGATCGGACCAGTCGTCCTGGAAATGGCGCAGAGCTCCGGTACCAATCCGGTTTTGGTCGGTGTGGGTTTAGCCATTGCGACTTCCCTAGCGTACTGGCTTGTCATCGGTACACCTGCGAGTTCTATTGTTTACGCAGCTGGAATGCTTGAAGCAAAGGATTTTATACGCATGGCTGTTTTTGCCTGGCCCATGGCCCTGATCGTAATGGCAGCCATGGTCATATTCTGGTGGGTAGGCGTTCTACCATATGAATTTGGAATAGATATAGCCCGCATTCCGGAAGCAGGAGGATAAAATGAACCAGATAATCATACTTGGGGTGGTATTGATGCTCTTGCTGATTACTTTTCTGTTCAGCAGAAAGGAACAGGTTTCCAAAGCAGAATCCGATAAAGAATCCAGAAAAACAAAAAAAGAGTCCTGGTCCCAGGAAAAGGTTATGGAATACAGTGAAATTCAATCCAAAAAGGAAGCTTTGCTGAAAGCAGTTGACGAAAAATTTAAAGACGACCCAGAACAGGCGGAAGACTTAAAAACATTGATTAACGATTGGGCTGAATTGAGAATAAAGATGTTTACGGATCGCCGTTCCTGGGTGAGAAATCCTGAAAAAGATAAAAAATAAATAATTTCTGAGATAAAAAAAAGGGGTCATCAAATGACCCCGTTTTTTTTCTTTGAACCTCTTGGCTTATTTAAGCTTCAATGCTTTTATAAGTTCCTTTTTCTCACTCCTCGAAAACTTAATTTTCTTTTTCCCGCCTTTAGAGATAGAGGATTTAGCGCCTCTATCTCCATAACCAAATGCCTTGGCAATGAGTTTTCTCTGCTTATTATCAAGCTTGAGTACAACTTCTTCACCTTCTTCTCCCTTTGGTGAAGAAAATCCAAACATCTTTGCCAAACGTTTATGATCACCCCTACTTATATTAAAGACGTCTTTTTCATTTTTAAACAGCTTTTTAAACCTTTTCTTATCACCTTTGCTGATCTTTATAGCTTTTTTACCGCCACGTTTCAGAGATCTTTTAAAACCAGAAGCAACTGCAATAGGTTCTTCTTCCCATTCAATTTCAACGACTTCATCATCATCTACATCGTCCATCATATACTCATCCTCATCACCAGCATCAGTATAACCAAATGCCTTGGCAACCTTTTTCTTACCGGCTCTTGTCACAGGTGAACTGCCAGGCTTTACTTTCTCAAGTCCTGCAGCATCCCT
>DQOT01000039.1 GCA_015658495.1 Fidelibacterota bacterium
GATTAAAGTTGTAATGTTATTTTCCAAACGTGTGCCGCGTTACAATGGGTATGACATGGTTAATTAAAAAAGGTTGTCATGGAATTTATTTTTTAAAATGAAGATAAGACTAGTGAAGAATAATTAAACACAAAGCGCACTGAGATCACAAAGAAAAAGCCTCGTCCCTTGAACTTTTCCGAAGGCGAGGCTTTTAATGTACAAATTAGCCTTGGAGAACTTGGTGTTCTCTGTGTTTGAAAAAGAATTATAACTCGGTTTCGGCCACGGTCTTTTTCACTGCGTCCAGTGTTTTATTCAATCCTGCTTTCTCTTCGTCCGTTAGAGAGAATTCCAAAACTTTTTCTACACCACTGGCTCCAATGACTGTGGGCACGCCAATAAAATAACCATTTACGTCAAATTCACCTTCACAAAGAGATGCACAAGGGATAACCCGTTTTTTGTCACGAATAAAAGATTCAGCCATTTCGATTGCTGATTGTGCAGGAGCATAAAATGCCGACCCATTTCCAAAGAGTTTTACAATCTCCCCACCGGCTACGCGAGTTCTGTCTTCAATCTCTTTCAATCGTTCTGCAGAAATAAGATCCGTAACAGGCACGCCGCCAACAGTTGCAAGCCGTGTAACAGGGACCATGGTATCACCGTGTCCACCCAGAACCATACAGGTCACATCCTGGACAGAATATCCAGTTTCCATGGCGATAAAGGTGCGGAAGCGGCCACTATCCAATGCGCCTGCCATGCCTACTACCTGGTTCTTTGGAAATCCGGAAACTTTATAGAATGCATAAACCATGGCATCCAACGGATTGGAAATAACAATGACGAACGCATTGGGCGCCTGCTCTTTAATATTGGTTGCAACATCTTTCATGATGCCGAGATTAATCCCAAGAAGATCTTCCCGGTCCATACCGGGTTTTCGTGGAATTCCAGCAGTGATTATAAAAACATCTGTTCCTTTTACATCGTTCCAGTCTGATGTACCCGTGATATTTGAATCGTGACCATCATGGGGCCGGAGTTGCATTAGGTCCAGTGCCTTCCCTTTCACCATGCCTTCTGCTCTTGGGATATCGAAGATGACAACATCCCCTAATTCTTTCTGGGCTGCCAGCAGAGCAAGGTTCCCACCAATTTGACCGCCGCCGATCATTGTAATTTTTTTACGTGCCATTATTTGTCCTTTGTCTTGAAACAAAAAACCCTCCGCCAGCCGGCGGAGGGTTTAGAAGTTAATTTTCTGTAATGATTGTTACAATTTTTCGATCTCGGCCTTTTCGACCGAATTGAACGATGCCGTTTGCTGTTGCGAAAAGTGAATCATCATTGGCGCGACGAACATTCATGCCGGGATGGAATTTAGTTCCTCGTTGTTTTAAAATAATGGTTCCGGCCAAAATGGATTGGCCGTCGGCTACTTTGAGTCCGAGATAACTGGGATTCGAATCCCGGCCGTTCCTGGAACTTCCCTGTCCTTTCTTATGTGCCATGAGTTATTCCTCTTCCTGTGCCGCTTCTTCGACTTTAGGCTCTGCTTTTTTTGCAGGTGCCTTTTTCTGGGCAGCAGATGATTGAATTGTTTGAATTTCTATTTCGGTAAACCACTGACGGTGTCCGTTTTTCCGCTGATACCCTTTGCGTTTTTTTTTCTTATAAACGAGAATTTTTTTTTCACGTCCATGATCGATGACAGTAGCGGTTACGGTTGCACCAGACACGGTGGGTGTCCCGATTTGAGTGCTTGTTCCGTCATGAACAAGCAATACATTGTGGAAGGTTACTTTGGCACCCGCATCCCCGGTTTGTCGCGGGACGCGTACTCGGGCACCTTCAGTAGCCTTGAATTGTTTTCCTGATATATTTACGATAGCGTACATTTTCCTTCTCCAAAAAGCCGGCGAATTTACGAGACGGCTTTCTCCTTTTCAAGATTCATTTCATGGGTCACATCA
>DQOT01000026.1 GCA_015658495.1 Fidelibacterota bacterium
TAGACCATTACAACAGTGTGTTTGACCTTCCTGGTATAAGCGCTGGGGCTGTGGCCTCTTTAATTGGTAAAATACGTAGGGATGGCCAATATATTGTCCATAATGGAGCCAAAGAGATTGTTAATGCGCCGGCAGCAGATGTAACCGAGGGGTTTTTATATAATCGGCCATTTGAACCGCGAGATAGAAAATTTTTTGAACCAGTTTTGCCAGAGCTATCAAATTATAATCAGATATTATTAGATATTCTTTCCCATGAAAACATGGCCAGCAGGGAGCCTGTCTTTGAACAATATGATAAACAGGTTCAGGGGCGGATATACACAGAAACAGGGTTGGCAGATGCAGGAGTTATGGCTCCATTTAATTCTGAAAAATATCCAAAAGAAATTCGAAATATTGGCATTGCTCTTTCCACAGATCACAACCCGCGCTATGGAATCATTAGTCCATACTGGTGCGGGATAAATGCCGTAGTGGAAGCCATGCGCAATGTAGCTGCTGTTGGTGCTACACCACATGCTATCACCGACTGCCTTTGCTTCGGAAATCCTGAAAAACTACACCAAATGTGGGAATTTTCAGAAGCAACCCGCGGAGTGGCTGATGCGTGTCATACCATTACGCTAAAAGACAATCCAAATGATCCCACGCCCATCATAGCCGGAAATGTTAGTTTTTATAATGAATCAAAAAATGGTGCGATTCCGCCAAGCCCTATTGTAAGTTGTCTCGGCAGACTCAAGGATGTGAATAAAACAGTGCCTGCCCATTTTCAAAAATCAGATTCTATTATTTTAATGGTTGGTGAACGTAAAGATGAGTTGGGCGGTTCGGTCTATTACAGTGTGTTTGATCAGCTAGGTGCTAACATCCCGAAACCAAATTTAGAAGAAATGAAAAACCAGATCTTCGCCCTCACAGATTGCATTGATGATGGCTTGGTTTTATCCTGTCACGATATTTCAGACGGTGGTGTTGCCTCGGCTCTCTCTGAAATGACATTTGGCAATGGGGTTGGATGTGATGTAAATATTGACAGCGATCTTCAAACAGATAAAATTTTATTTTCTGAAACGGGTGGCTTTGTTTTAGAAGTATCATCGGAAAATGTTGGTGCAATTTCAACAACATTTTCGAAGTAGGAATTAGATGTTTTTCATATAGGCAACACGGGTGGAATTATGATTCAATTGAACAGTGTGTTGGATATGTACGTATTTGATGCTAAAGAAGCCTGGACTAATGGACTGCGAGAAAAATTATAATGGATAAAATCTATTATAAATCTTCTGGAGTAAACATTGATGCCGGGAACGAAGCGGTGGATCGTATTAAAGATAAAGTAGAATCCACCTTCACACCCAACGTAATTGCGGGGCTTGGCAGTTTTGGATCGCTCTATGATCTTAAACCGATCCTGGAAGCCTACAATAATCCAGTCATGGTTCAGAGCATAGACGGGGTTGGGACAAAAACCATCATTGCCCGAAAAATGGGAAAGTTCGATACTATCGGCATAGACCTCTTGAGTGCTTGTGCCAACGATATTCTGGTTATGGGAGCACGGCCCCTTACCTTTCTTGATTATATAGCCAACGACAAGCTGAGCCCAGACATTGTTGAAGAAATTATATCAGGGATGGTGAAAGCGTGCAAAGACACCGGTGTATCATTAGTGGGGGGCGAAACGGCGGAAATGCCCGATACCTACCTGCCCGGAGAACATGATCTTGTAGGCATCATCACCGGTGTGGTGGAGAAAGATAAAATTATTACCGGTGAATCCATCAAGCCCGGCGATGTGGTGCTTGGCCTGCCATCTAATGGACCGCATACAAATGGTTATTCCTTCGCTCGTAAACTTTTCTTTGATGTCGGCGGTTATAGCGTGAACGATATAATCCCAGAACTGGAAAAATCGGTTGGGCTTACATTGCTGAAACCACACATTAATTATACAAACCATGTGTTCGCTATGCTGGATGCAGGGGTTGAGGTGAAAGGCATTGCCCATATCACCGGTGGCGGACTAATTGAAAACATCCCGCGTATTTTGCCGGATGGGTGCGGTGTGGAAATCCAAAAAGAATCCTGGCCAGCGTTGCCTGTCTTTGGTGTAATGCAGTCCATTGGCGATGTGGATGAAGATGAAATGTACCGGGCCTTCAATATGGGCATCGGAATGGTGTTCATTGTTAATCCTGCTGATATGGATGCGACAATAAATTTAATGGAGACTTATAAAATTGGAACTGTTATAAGTGGTAAGGGCGTGAACATACAGTGAATGCATCTATTGCTATTATCCAGTTCCCCGGTTCCAATACTGAGCGAGAAACGCTTATGGCCTGCCATCGCGCGGGTTTAAACCCCGTTGAGTTTTTATGGAATGAGGCACCGGAAAAATTATCTGAATTTGATGGGTTTGTTATTGTGGGTGGGTTTTCATATGAAGACAGATCCCGATCAGGCATAATTGCCTCCCTTGATCCTATTATGAAACAAGTCCGAATTGAGGCCGACTTCGGAAAGCCTGTGTTGGGCATATGTAATGGTGCACAGATTTTAGTTGAATCGGGATTGGTCCCCGGCCTTAAAGATCATCGTTTGGGCATTGCCCTGACAGATAACAAACGAATAAAAAACGGGAATGTGATCGGGGTTGGATATTACAACACATGGGCAAATCTCCAAATGTCCGTTCCTTATGCACGTTGTGCCTTTACACATCATTTAAAAAAAAGGGAGTGGATCAACATTCCCCTGGCCCACGGCGAAGGTCGTTTTATTATACCCGATGAAATATTATCGCAAATGATCAATAATGATCAAACTGTTTTTCGTTACTGCGACAATCGTGGAAATATCGTTGATGAATTCCCAACA
>DQOT01000385.1 GCA_015658495.1 Fidelibacterota bacterium
ATTTCCAAACTTTGACAAAGAAGATTGAATATCATCAGCAGAAATACTGGCCAATTCTGCTGCTGCCGAGGGCGTGGGTGCTCGTAGGTCCGCAACAAAATCAGCAATGGTAAAATCCGTTTCGTGGCCCACAGCAGAAATGATTGGGATAGCCGATTCAAAAATTGACCGGGCTACGATTTCCTCATTAAAGGCCCAAAGGTCTTCGATAGAACCGCCACCGCGTCCTGTGATAATGATATCCACATTACCTAATTCATTGAATTCCATGACGGCATTCGCAATGTCTTTTGCAGATCCATCCCCCTGAACTTGGGTGGGACGAACAATGATATTTACATGGGGCGCCCGCCTTTCCAACACATTCAGAATATCCCGTAAGGCGGCGCCAGACCCGGAGGTAACCACACCAATTTTCTTCGGAAATCTCGGGATGGGCTTTTTATGTTTTGAATCAAACAACCCTTCTTCATAAAGAGACTTTTTCAGTACTTCAAACGCTTTAAACAGGTCTCCCATTCCAGCAGGTTGCATGCGCGATATAATCAGTTGGACTTGCCCCCGCTGCTCGTACACAGAAACAGAACCGAACACACGAACCTCCATGCCATTACTGGGCTTGAATTTTAAATACTGATTGTTCCCACGGAACATGGCACAACGAAGTTCACCGCTGCCATCCTTCAGCGTGAAATACATATGCCCGGAAGACGGATGATGATGAAAATTGGAAATCTCACCCGTGACCCAAATATCAGAGAGAGATCCCTCCAATAGGTGGCGTATCTGCGCATTCAGTTCAGATACGGTATATTGATTCTGAATTTCAGGCATAGGTCAGATGGTGTTTCCCCATTGGGGCGTTAGATAAAAAAGGCGGCCGAATAGATAAACCGGCTCATAATTTATTTCTTTTTCTTATGGCGATTGGCACGCAGGCGCTTTTTCCGCTTATGCGTGTTCATCTTTTTCTTTTTTCTTTTTTTACCGCTTGGCATTTGTTATCCGTTTATTTATTAATGAGTTCATTCACGCGTGACCGCATCAATTTACTGGGTTTAAAGGTTGGTACGTATCGTTCGGGAAGGTAAACTGGTTCGCCCGTTCCGGGATTTCGAGCCTTTTTCGGCATCCGGTGCTTGATGCCAAAGGTGCCAAACCCACGAAGTTCTACCCGATCATTATTGGCCAGGGAATCAATAATGGTCCCCATGACCCCATTCATTACAGTTTCTGTTTCCACTTTGGTAAGCCCTGTGGCTTCTGATACGATATTTACGATTTCCTGTTTTGTCATTGTCCTACTCCCGGCGAATTTCCGCCTGATAAATTATTAGCTTTCCTTAACCCAGATAACCAGTCTTTGCCCTGGATGAATTAAATGAGATCCATATTTCATATTATTCCAGCGACGAATCTTGTTGGCGCGCGTTCCAAAATCTTCAGCGATTTGCCCCAGGGTATCCCCTCGTTTCACTTTATAAATTCGCTTGGAGTGACCGGGCGGTCCACCATTTTCACAATTGCCCCAGACCCGTCCGCCTTTTAATGGTACCTTTAATTTTTGTCCGACCCGGACCTTGTTCCGATTCCTGATTTTATTGACTGCTGCGAGATCATGAATGGATACACTGTATTTTTTAGAAATCGTCCATAAGCTTTCACCGTATCGAACCCGATGCTGAACAAATTGGGGAG
>DQOT01000377.1 GCA_015658495.1 Fidelibacterota bacterium
AATAAAGGCGGTGGTATTTATTTGCAGAATAATTCGAGTGCGACATTAAATAAATTAACGATTGTGAATAATTCCGCTATAAATGGCGGCGGTATTTCTCTGAATTCATCAAACCCGACAATTACCAATATGGTTATTTCCGATAACAGCGCTGATTCAACCGGTGGTGCTGTTGCCATGTACAGTAATTCAAATCCAGGGGTTTATAACGCAGTGATCTATGATAATTATGCCGGTCTATTTGGCGGAGCTATGCAAATATCTAGATCGAATCCAATGATCGGCAATTCTACAATTATTGCTAACCATGGGGAGTTCCACGGCGGCGCTTTGCATCTGACAGATGAATCTGAAGTTGTAGTAACTAATTCAATTCTTTATGAAAATATACCGGAACAATTTTTTATCAATGATCCTGAAGATTCACTAACTGTTTCCTTCTCCGATGTTGAGGGAAATTTCGATGCAGTGGATTATTCCCATGAGTCAGAAAGTGTAAGTACGTCATTGGTTACCTGGGCACAATCAAATATCGATGTGAATCCATTATTCAGCGATGCCAGCAATGACGAATACAGTTTGTCTGATTATTCTATGGCCATCGGTGTGGGGAGCAGTGTGAACAGTTTTAATTCGGATATCAATGGCTGGAATAGACCATCACCTACTGGATCTGATCCCGATATGGGTGCTTATGAAAATCTACGATCTATACCAGATGTATGGCTTACCCTGGTAAATGATCAATTTTTTATAAATGAGGATTCGACTCTTTTATTCAATCCCGTCTTGAATGATAGTATTGTAAACATACACCTAGTTGATCTTGCTATAGTTGACTCTGCCAATCACGGTATCTTGCAAATAGCGAGTGATTCGACTATTTCTTATCAGCCAGACCAAAATTATTTTGGGAAGGATACGATATTATACGCCTTTGATAATGCCGAACGTCGCGATTCCGCTTTAACCATCATAACCATTTATATGCTGGAAGACGACCCACCAGTAATAACGTCCTCGGCCACATCCTTTGCGGTTGAGGATGAAACCTATAATTATTTATATGATGGGTATGATCCGGATATTGGCACAAACCGCTGGGAGATTGAGAACGTGCCTACCTGGCTTTCAATGGAAAATGACAGTATCATTGGAATACCGCTGGAAGGCGATCTAGATACCAGTTTTCTGCTTATTTATTCTGATTCGTATTTTTCTGATACACTTGAAATAGGAATTTTTGTCACGCCTGTGAATGATCCGCCCGAGATAAAATCTGCTGATTCCATTCTCGTTGACGAGTCAGAATATTACGTTTATCATGCCTCCGCTGAAGATCCAGAAGATTCTATCCTTACCTGGATCTTTAGCGATTTACCAACGTGGATGAGTACGGCAGGAGACAGCTCTTTTGGAACACCCATCGAAGGTGCCCCTGACACCAGTTTTCGTATAATGGTATCGGACGGCGAATATTGGGATAGTACATTAATTTTTGTAGATGTTATTCCGTATGATGATCTTCCAGTTATTACATCATCAGATTCATTATTAGCAATCGAAGATGAATTTGTAACCTTTAATTTTGCGGGATATGACCCGGAAGGGTTGCCCATTTTGTGGTCCGTGAACCACTTACCAAGTTGGTTATCTATGGAAGGCGACGACGTTTCCGGTATTCCACGCGAGGGCGATTTTGACACATTATTTACACTTTTTGCTTCAGATGGTACGCTTAATGATTCATTAGTAATTGGTGTATATGTCACTCCGGTAAATGATGTACCCATGATAACATCGCACAATATTGATACTGCTTATGTGGATGAATACTTCGTTTATTATCCCTTGGCTACTGATCCGGAAGATTCTACCCTTACCTGGGTCTTCAGCGATTTACCAACGTGGATGAGTACGGCAGGGGACAGTCTATATGGCCTGGTGGCAAGAGGCAGTGACGACACCTTGTTTACAGTTGTTGTTTCGGATGGGGAACTGGCTGATACATTGGATGTCATGCTTGAGGTCATTGATATTAATTATCCACCGGAAATCGCCTTTATGCAACTTGTTGGCGAATATCATGATGATATAGAGCTTTCTTTTAATTTATATGATTTTGACGATGATGACCTTGATTACGATATTAGTTTTACTACTGATGGTATTACCTGGAATAATGCCATTGTTAGTGAACAGAGTGGTATCGCTGGGCAGGATACAATGACCGTAATATGGCATTCAATGTCAGATCTTGATGGAATATATAATTCAAACGTGCAGGTGAAGATTTTTGCATACGACCTAGATACTGATACATTGCAAACACCAGATGATACATCTTCAATATTAATCTCTGACCTCTTTGCGGTTGATAATCATATTGGCTCATTGAGTGTTTCAATGGCAGAAACAATGGATGAATATTTTGGTGATATTGAGTTAACCTATGCAATTGAAGATACAACCGAGGATCTCTATGCGATCAATATGAACTATTCTCTTGATAATGGGAATTCCTGGCATCCAGCTACACTTCAAGACAATCTGACTGGATTAAGTGTCGTAGATTATCTTGATTCACTCACTTGGATATCTGATGATGATTTGTTTAATACAGATACAAACATATTGCTGGAAGTATCAATATCAGATGGCTGGCAATATACTGCATCAAGTCAGATAGCTATTCATTTTGATAACCAGGTCTTACCGTTATTAACCACTGTTCAACCCGACACCGGTCAATATATGTACTGGTACGATCAGATTACTCTCACATTTACTGGTCAAATGGATCTTGAATCCTATTCAGATGGTGTAATACTTTAAAGCGACCAGCGCGGAGTACTTGAATACGACGCAGAATTCATTCAAGGTAATGAAGTAGCGCAATTAATAATCACTCCAGTAGAGAATTATTACGCTGACGAACAAATACAAATATCAATCAATCAACAGCTCCATGATGTGTGGAATAACTCATTTGACGGCAATGGTAATGGTGATCCTGATGGTGAAGTAGATGACGATACAATTCTATTCACTATAAACCTGTTAGGTGATTATGATAGATCCAGTCTAGTTGATTTTGAAGACCTTGTTGCCCTGCAGCAGAATTGGTGGGATGAAACCGTTACGCCAGCGGACGAAATTGGTCCTGCTACAGGTACACCGCCCTTTATGCAAATCCAGCCTGATTCGAAAATGGATTTTGAAGACCTGATGATATTTGTTCAGATGTGGAACTGGTCTACCGGGTTTGATTATGATGGAGGTAGAATTGCTAGGAGTAGCCAAACTAAAGAAAATTATGCCAAGATCTCAGCTAGTTACCCGCCACCGCAAGTTGGTGATGATGTGGAAGAACTATACTTATATGTAGATTTCGATTCGATTCAAGCTGTTGGGGCCCTAGGTTTGGAAATATCGTATGATCCAGAAGTAATTGAATATGTAGATCAGTCATCGCGATTTGACCAGTACTGGACAGAATTATCTTACCATGATTCAGCAAATCACCGTATAGTTATACAGCTGGCAGATTTGGATCAGGAAATCCGTATTCAGCCTATGAATAAGCAGGTCAAGCTGAAGTTCCGTCGGTTGGTAGATACAGAGACTGAAGTTATCTGGGGAATCGATCTGCGTGATCGCGCTGGAAGGATCCGGGAAGTTTTTACTCAATCATACAAATTCAGTACAACAGCACCGCTGCCTGAACAATATGCGCTTCATCAGAATTATCCAAATCCATTTAATCCCAGTACAACCATCCGCTATGACTTGCCGGAGGACAGTCATATTCACATTGCGATCTACAATATTTTAGGACAGGAAGTTCGAGTCCTCGTTGATGGATTTGAGCCTGCTGGTTTCAGGTCAATCCGCTGGCATGGAAAAGATAATTTCAATCGCAATGTCAGCGCTGGTGTGTATTTTTTACTCATGGAATCAAAGGATTTCACGCTGACAAGAAAATTGATACTTTTGAAGTAGGCATAATCAGCCCTTCTGACTTTTTTCCCACGGCAGTAATTTCACCCATCGATTATGACAAATTCACGAGGTAATATATTATGGGTTGATGATGAGGTCGATCATCTCAAGCCACATATTCTTTTTTTAGAGGATAAAGGATTTAACATTAGTTTGGCGACCAATGGACCAGATGCAATTGCTTTGGTCAAAGATGAGACATACAATCTGGTCCTTATGGACCAATTCATGCCTGGTCAGGATGGTATAGAAACGGTTCGTCAATTAAGTGAATTACGGCCTAATCTGCCGGTGATCATGATTACCAAAAGTGAAGAAGAATGGCTCATGGATGAAGCTATTTCTCAGAAAATTGCACAGTATCTGATCAAACCAGTAAGTCCAACCCAGATATTTATGGCTTGCAAACAGGTCCTGGAAGACACCAAGATTCGTGAAGAAAAAGTTACCAGCGGGTACTTGAAAGAATTCCAGCATATTGAGAGCAGGTTGCAAGAGGATCTACAGGCTCACGAATGGTGGGATATATATAATAGATTATCTAAATGGCAACTCAACTTTGACGAACATAAGGACATAGGGTTGGGGAATATACTTGCTGAACAAATTCATACTTGTAATCGCGAATTTGTAAAATTCGTTGACGAAAATTATTGTAATTGGGTCAGCAGTTCTAACCGTCCAAACCTGTCGGTGGATGTTGTTCCTGAATTTGTGATACCTATTTTGCGGAAGGATAAAAAAGTTTGTCTCATTGTGGTTGATGCTTTACGGCATGATCAATTTCTAACCATCCTGCCGGAAATAGGACAATATTTCAACATAGACATTGGTTACCAAATGTCACTATTGCCCTCCGCCACGCCATTTAGTCGGAATGCGATCTTTTCGGGATTATTTACCGATGAATTCTGTCGAAAGTACCCGCAGCAATTGGAATTGATGAAGTCTGAAGCTTCCAGTTTGAATAAATATGAAGCTTTATTTCTGGAAGACCAGTTAAAGAGAAACCAGTTGGAAAATAAAAATGTGATTTACCATAAGATCAATGTTGCCGAAGAAGGCCAGCGTTTTCAAAAACATTTATCTGATTACAAACAATCAGATTTAATGGCCATTGTAGTAAACTTTGTTGATATGCTGGCGCATAAGCGCTCCGAATCCGATGTTTTGAAAGAAATGGTGCCTGATGAATCAGGATATCGTTTTGCGGTGCGTACCTGGTTTGAGAATTCATGGTTATACCGTACCCTGCGTGAATTGAGTGAAAGTGACTTTACAGTGGTCATCACAAGCGACCATGGTACTGTTCGCGTTCAGCGTGGTGTTTTGGTTGGTGCAGATCGAGAAACTTCCAGTGGTGTTCGCTATAAGTATGGACGAAACTTGAATTCCAAGGAAAAAAATGCACTGATAATTCGTAAACCATCAGATTACCGGTTACCGGAATTGGTGCATCAGACCAATTATCTTGTGGCCAAGGATGACGTGTTTTTTCTTTATCCAAACCAACAGCATCGCTATCAGGGTAAGCTTAAAGGAAGTTTCCAGCATGGGGGTATATCCATGGAAGAGATCATGGTTCCAGTCGTGACCATGAGAGGCTATTAATGTCACCCCGTGTATATCGATGTACCTCTGTTACTGAAACACAGTCTTTTGCCGCAGATCTGGCGAATTCTTTGCCAACAGGGATAGTAATTGCACTTATCGGAAACCTTGGATCTGGTAAAACTACCTTCACTCAAGGTTTTGCTAAGGGGCTCGGAATAAGTGAACATGTTGGGTCACCTACTTTCAAATTAGTTAGTGAATACGATTGTGAAAAGGGTAAGCTAATTCATGTAGATGCTTATCGCCTAAACGGAATCGATGATTTTTTGAATATTGGTGGCGTAGATATCCTAGCGACTCCCAGCGCGATGATTCTCATTGAATGGGCAGATAAGCTTGAGACAATTCTGCCACCGGATGCGATACGGATTTCATTTGAGAGAGTATTGGATGTGGAAAATGAAAGAATGATTTCCATAAATGGATTAAGTAAATGAAAATCCTGGCGATTGAAACAGCTACTGAAATTTGTGGAGTATCCTATATTGAAGATGGTAATGTAATTGCCACAGTAGAGGAAAACATCCCCCGGCAACATGCAAAATCACTTCCATTATTTTATGAAAAACTCGTTGCCAATACAGGACTGATATTATCTGATTTAGATGGAATTGCGATCTCAATTGGGCCAGGATCATTCACCGGGTTACGGATCGGTTTAAGTTACAGTAAAGGACTGGCTTTTGGTCAGGGTTTGCCATTAATTCCTGTACCGACTTTAACGGCATTAATGGATTCTGGCGGTGAATATTCGGGGGCAGGTTTAGTGCTTTTATATTCCCACAGGGATATTGTTTATGCACAAAATTTTACCTGGGATAATGCTTCAATTCCGCAAAATGATCCAGGTCCGTATCAATGGGATGATATCAAGAGGAAAATCAAAAAAATGGATCATGTGGTCCATTGGGGTTGTGATCAATTTATAAATGATTTGAACAATATTCAGCAAGGAAATCCATCGGCTGTGATTATTTCTATATTAGCCCACCAACATTTCGATGAATGGGTAATCAATAAACCTTATGATCTCGTACCCAATTATATTTCACCATTTGAAGTTGGAGAAAGGAAACATTGATCCGTATCGCAACATTGAATGACCTTGCAGACATCTTATCAATTGAAAAAAAAGTCTTTAAACATCCCTGGTCGAAAGAACAACTGAGTCAGGAATTAAGTTCTCAACCTGTGGCAGAGAATCATGTCATGATAGCCAAAGGTAATATGATTGGATATATATTTTCCCATGTAGTTGATAGTGATGCGCAAATACTGAATATTGCCATTGATATTCCATTCCAGCATAAAGGTTATGGCGAACAATTGTTATCATATTTTCTCGATCAGTTTAATGGAGATAGTAGTATTCATTTGGAAGTAAGAAAAAGTAACTTTCCTGCCATTAATCTTTACCTGAAATTTTGGTTTCATGAAACGGGGACTCGAAAAGGATATTATTCTGATGGGGAGGATGCAATAATTATGCAAAGAAATAGTCTAATCCATGGCTTGGTTTAAAAGAGAAAAACAAAAGATTAAGCCCGTTGTGAAGAAGGGTGTTCCTGATGGCCTATGGGTAAAATGTCCAACATGTTCTGAATTTCTCTATAAGCCTGAACTAGAGAAATCTCTTTCAGTATGCCGTCACTGCAGCCATCATTTTCGTGTCGAGCCATCAATCTATCATAGTCTATTACTTGATAGCGGATCGTCGAAAGAATTATTTACTAATCTTCAATCCGAAGATGTATTGCAGTTTAAAGCGGTGAAAAAATATAAGGACCAACTTGTTGTAGCAAAAAAGAAGACGGGTCAAAAAGATGCGATAAATTGCTATCATGGTAAGATTGAAGATCGGGATGTTGCCTTAGGGATCATGAATTTTGCATTTATCGGCGGTAGTATGGGGTCAGTAGTTGGAGAAAAAGTAGCTAGATTGATCGATTATGCTCATGAAAATAACCTGCCAATTATATTAATATGCGCTTCTGGCGGCGCGCGCATGCAGGAAGGGGCCATATCATTGATGCAGTTAGCAAAAACGAGCTCAAAACTGGCGCAATTTTCAGAGGGAGGTGGACTGTACATACCAATCCTTACTGATCCGACGACAGGTGGTGTTACGGCAAGTTACGGAATGCTTGGAGATATAATTTTGGCTGAACCAGGAGCACTCATTGGTTTTGCAGGGCCACGTGTTATTAAGCAAACTATAGGCCAAGATCTACCCGAAGGTTTTCAGCGCACGGAATTTCTCAAGGAAAAAGGATTTGTGGATTATATTGTCACCAGGGACAAAATGAAAGCCACTCTATACAGTTTAATTTCCATGTTAAAATGAGAAAACGGACTTCCATTCTCGTAACTAACGATGATGGCATTCACGCCCCGGGAATCTATGCGCTTTGGGAAGCGATGCAGGAAATGGGTGATGTTACCGTTATGGCGCCGAATACTGAAAAAAGCGCAGTCGGCCATGCTGTCACTATTTCTGATCCAATTCGTATAGAGCCTATTACGAGACATGGCGGTTTCGAAGGTTATGCTGTTAATGGTACACCTGCAGATTGTGT
>DQOT01000176.1 GCA_015658495.1 Fidelibacterota bacterium
ACCTTCCAGCTGGGTGCTTTCACCCTATCCCTTTTGGTGGGGATTATTTCAACAGCACCATCTTCTTTGTCTGTACAAAACTGCCGCTTTCAATTTTAACAAAATAAACACCGCTTGGGTGATGACTACCATCCCATTGGATGCTGTGATATCCTGTAGATAGTTCATCATTTATAAGTGTTACGATTTCATGTCCAACCATATTGTACACCTTAACTGTAACAAACTCTGCTTGAGGAATTGAGAACTCTATTGTGGTCGTTGGATTGAAGGGATTGGGGTAGTTCTGGTGAAGCGCAAATTCTGCAGGCATTCCATTGTCTGAATTAATACCCAGTGGATCATACACATGAATACTGATACTGTCCGTCCAGAATATAATTCCTTCACTGGTAATTCTCACTTCAATGGGGATATCCGTATTCGGCTCACACTCCGGATCGATTAATAATCTGAAAAGTGTTGTACCGGATGAAGTTCCTCCCGGGGGAATATCGCCGTAGTCGGGATATCCAATACTCCCCAAAAGCCAAATACATTCGTCATTTCCTGGATAGACATTTGCCGAGACATTTGTTACAACTTCCTCCTGAGCGTTATTCATAATTGTCATGGTAAAATTTATATCTTCACCGGGATTGGGGAAAGAATCAGGTGAAACAATTTGAAAATTCTCAACCACGATAGGTCCCATAGTGGTGAATGCATTATAATAGAATTCATGAATTAAGAGAGTATTGGTCATTGTATCTTCCAACGTAAATTCGATATCATACACTGTTTCTTCCGTATTAGCTGACCAAGTCCCACCCCAAATGTCATCATCAGCTTCCCCATCATTGTGGGCGCCATCATCAAAAAGTTCAATTTCAACACTACTGCTATCGTCTCCATGAACAGACAAAATCGGTACATGGACATCTGATAGAAACATCCATTCAAGCTCAACTGTTAACTGAAGCTCACCTGTTTCCGGTTGAACATACATAGCAGACCATTCCACATCAGCAACTGGTGACTGTGCCACTCCTACTGACATCCATGCATGATGAACACTGTTGTATTTATCACTGTCCCCGGGATAAAGAGCGGAAACGACTGCCAGCATGGCAAGACTCCCTATATCGAAATCATCCGTTGGAAGCAAATATTCTGTATTCCAGATATACCAGATATTTGCTGCAATATCCCGTGATTCATCTAAATTTTGGCTAAGCGGAGGCACTTCAATACCGTAATGACTTCCTCCTGTAATCATCATGTAAAATGCCTTATTGGGGATTCCCGAATTTGAATGAACACCGCCGTAATCGTTGTTCCCTGTGGGATTATCAGTAAAGGGAACAAAATAAGGATGATTTACATTATCAGGATCGCCATAGGCAGGCGGATTACTTAAGCTTCTGATGGCACCTCCGGAATAATACAGGTCCTCACCCATAAGCCAGTCTGCATCCTCATGCCACATGGCTTCTACAAGATAGCCGAAAATATCGGAGAGAGATTCATTCATAGCTCCGGACTGGTTTTCATAGATAAGTCCTGATGACCCCCATGTAATGCCATGGGTTAATTCATGGCCTGCCACATCTATGCTGGCAGTAAAAGGACGGAAGGATCCTCCTCCAATGCCGTAGTGGACCGTTTCTGTAATAAAGTTATAAAAAGCATTATTTACACTCATATTGGGATTCGGACCATAATCTATAAAACCGATGACTCTTCCACCTTCATCATCCCAACCGTTCCTACCATGTTTGATATTAAAATAATCAATGGATTTAATATGATGATCGTGGGCGCTCACTCCAGACCGGTGAGATGTGGATTGATTTTCCGATGAAAAATTATCTGTTTCACTGTTCACCACAAATACCGGATTCCATGCAGAATTGTACGCAGAGACAGTATATATTCTGCTGGGTGCATCTTCACTCTCATCAATCAGATTAAACGCACCGTAAGATGCGTTATAAGGGTCAGGGTAATTAAATTCCCATAGTACATTTAGACTATCAAGCGCTTCCTGAATTGGCTCCATATCAAAAGTATCCCCTTCATAGATATCCAATGAATCTACCGCCTCATCCAGCAGATTGATTCCTGATCCCATTGTTGGACCATCAGTAAAGGTGAGAGTATTCCATTTCAGGATCTCGCCTGTTTTGGCATCTACAATGTATCGCCTTGACAAAGGAAATGAAGATAAATCAACACGGTAGGAAAGTTGGAATTCACTGTTTTTTTTGTAAATGACCAACTCAATTTCCTTTGCTTGAGTTTTTTCCATTCCAAAATGTGTAATAGCAAATTGAACGGCATGTTCTACAGTGACAGTGGGTGTTACATCAATTTCAACTCCAGGGGAAAAACCACTGGAAATAGTTGAAATGTGCCCGTCAATATCGGTATGAATTTTCAACAAATGATACATGAGGGGAATTCCTTTATACACCTGAATCAGTGTAAGATGATGCATTCCAAAATTATCTATGGATTGCTTGATCACTTTTAATTCAGATTCGACATTTTCAATTCCAAATAGTGTTTTGTGATCATCTAGGAACTGAAGTGCTTCAGCAGCAAAATTATTGCTAATTGTGCCGCTAAGCTTTCCATTAATATTCCTAACAGTGCCAGAGGGATGATAATTAACAGTAAAAGGGACAGAATCACTTCTATTCTCAGAATCGGTTTTCAATTTCATAAGGAGTTCACCATCATCTGATGATGACCAAAGAAGGTTTAATCCTAGTGTAATGATTAGTAGTGTATGTTTCATTTCATCATCCTCTCGTTATTACTACCGCTACCAGTTCAAACACGGTGAGGTTAGTACTCCTACATCCAATAGGGGCAATCCTTCTCATTTCCATCTTCGCCCAACTAATCCAATCCTTTTTAACCTTTCGTAGAATTATGGAATTATCTTCTTCCATATTATCTCATTTTCGTCTTCGTCTATCATAAGGAGACAATCAATCTCATTCCCATCCCAATCCCAACATTTTTCTGAAGTCAATTCTCCATCTTTGTAAATTTCTTCTTTCCACTTCTCTCCATCTTCTGACCAATAAGTCCATTTTCCGTTTATTTCAAAATCCTTCCAAGTTCCTTCAAATCCCTTCTGTCCATTCTCATACCTCCAGGTTTCTAATCCATCTTTCCCCCCATTCTTATAAGTTTCTTTTCGTTCCATCTGTCCATTCTCATACCACAGAGAATATTTCCCATCTCTGTCT
>DQOT01000312.1 GCA_015658495.1 Fidelibacterota bacterium
AAAGCCTAAGAAGAAAAAAGGATTCTTTGGGCGAAAGAAAAAGTAACCGCAAATTCGGGGGTGAGAAATCGCCCCCTCATTTTTATTTCATTTTATTTTATTCTGTCCACTTATCAAATCCAGGGACAGGAACACGCAAAAAATGTTCAAGAATACAAGGCCTTAAAGAAGAGGGTTTATAGCTTTACAAAACTCGATTTTATTACATCAGAAGGTGAATTCAATGAATCCATATGTACGCTGCTGATTCCCGATTTAAAAGAAGACAGTCCACCTTACGTCGCCATCTATTACAAACGGGATAATTCGGAATGGTTTACGGAATCACTTTACAGGAAAAGACTACGATTCAATTTTAAGGATGGGGTTTTAAAGTTGGATCAATCCAATTTTTGGGATTGGTTCGAGATCGCTGAAATTAAAATTGTCGTGATCTACTGATTCATGATTTGAGTCTTGAACAAACGCAGTAAATTCAGGGTCACATTTTTTTTGAAAAATTAATTTCTGGCCGTGCTAGACGGGGAATTAGCGGTGCCCTGTAACCTGCAATCCGCTATAGCAGGATCGATGCCGACGCCAGGCTATTGCTGCCTTGTTCGGAAGAATTAAGTGATGTTGAAGTTTCGACCTGTTGCAATGAATAAATGATGAACCCCGTCAGGCCCGGAAGGGAGTAGCGGTAAGTTGTGATATTCATGTGCCGACAGATTTCCGGAATGGAGTTGGCTGATTTTTATCGAATGGGGAACAGGATGGTCAAACGCCGGTGCACGGCCGAATAGTTTTATGACATACAAAGTATTATCACTCAAATGGCGCCCACAGTCTTTTCAGGATGTTGTTGGGCAGGACCATATCACCCAAACCTTGATCAATGCATTCGACCAGGATCGCATTGCACAGGGCTATATTTTTACCGGTCCACGCGGCGTGGGAAAAACCACCACGGCCCGCATCCTTGCCATGGCACTGAATGCAGATGGCGGATCCTCATCTCATTTCGATCCGAATTCTGAAACTTCCCGTGAGATAGCTGATGGACGTTCATTGGATGTTTTGGAAATTGACGGTGCATCCAATCGTGGAATCGAAGAGATCCGAAACTTGAGGGAGCAGATCAAATTTGCACCGATGAAGGGTGCTTATCGGGTTATTATCATTGATGAAGTACATATGCTTACGACGCCTGCCTTTAATGCATTGCTCCGGACGCTGGAAGAACCACCGCCTCACGGAAAATTCATTTTTGCCACGACAGATATTCATAAAGTTCCTGCAACAATTATTTCCAGATGTCAGCGCTTTGACTTCAACCGTATCTCCCTCCAGGTTATTTCTGAAAGGTTAGAATTCATTTTAAAGGAAGAAGGGATTTCCTTTGATCCGGAATCGATCAATGCCATTGCCCGCAAAGCAGATGGGAGCATGCGGGATGGATTAAGCCTTTTGGATCAGGCCATTTCTTTTTGCGGGAAGGAAATCAATTATGAGGGAGTTGTAAAAGCACTTGGGTTGATTACGGATGAACTCTATTTTGAATTCACTCGCTGTATACGGGAAAAAGATTCGACGGGCATGGTGAATCTGCTTTCATCCTTTTCAGGATTTGGGATTCCTGCTCCGGAAGTGATGGTTGGAATAGGTGGACATATACGGAATATCCTTTATGCCGGGGTAAGAGATGGCGAGTCTCTTCTCGAAATGAATAGGGAGCATAAGCAAAAATATATCCAGGAAAGTGAAACATGGGACCGGAGAGACCTTTTACGAATGAGTCAAGTTCTAACGGATGTTTTATCCACTATTCGCAGGGCAGAAGATCCTTATCTATTATTGGAAATGACAGCGTTGAAACTCTTGGAAATGGATCAATCTGTTTATATTGATCAAATAATTTCGGGAGGCGGTTCATCCCCTAAAATCAAGGTGGGTATTCCCAAAAACGCTAGTTTGGGTTCACCCCTGAAAAAATCCCCTGAACCTATTCGGAAAAAGAAATATATTGAGCCGGAAAAGGAAGAATCCAAACCACCAATAGCCATCCAGGAACCTGTTATTCAAATCGATGACGAAAAATCAAAAGGTGTGGCAAAACCAGAACCGGAATCTGTCCCTGAAAAAGGAAGCTCAAAAAATCCAGTTTCTACAGAGTTAAATTTAGAGAGAGTGAAAGACCGTTGGCCATCTATTATGGAAAAAATTCACTTGGAGCGGCCTTCCATTGGTTCCATTATAGAAGA
>DQOT01000167.1 GCA_015658495.1 Fidelibacterota bacterium
ATGGTATTTCACTCTTCGACAAAAGATACAATCTCAATTTTGGACTTTCCTGGAAATAATGAAAAAAAGCTACTTTTTCATTTTATGCACATATTTTTCCTGTACGTCCAATCCGTTTTGGGATGACCCTGGCACATCAGAAATGAAATTAACAGGAAAGGTACTTGCAGACAATAATCAAACGAATGTTCCTGTTTCAGTTTGGTTGGAAACATTTGATCACTATACAACGACGGATTCCACTGGTAATTTTTCAATCCCCATTACTAATTCTCAAACATCATCCGGAAGTATGAATGGGCCTGTAAAGCTTTATTTCTATATTTATAATTACGAGTTGGATTCAGCGATAGTTTTTTTTACCAATGGCATGTTTTCAAAAGAGCAGACCGATTTTTCAGAAGAGGGCGAATTGCTAAACCCGATGGAATTGAAAAAAATTCTATCGGGAGAGGTTAAACTTCACTTTAACGAAAATTCAATTCAAAATCGGGATACCCTGCGGGTATCTTTTAATCTTGAAACCCATTCAGCCGTGTCTATAGATACCTACAAATACATTTTACAATGGGACGGTTCTGATTTCCATTCGGGGTTATTTTTCAGGTTGCTGACTGATAATGGGACTGTTACTATTTATCGTTTCAATGGAACCGATCAATTTGGAAATGATGTGGAAGACCAATTACGAAATCTTTCCTATGAAGAGAATGAATCTATTACATGGACATACTATCTGCTGAGTGATAACATTGAATTATCATCGGGTGATTATGAAGTGTTGCCTTATCTATTGATCCGACACGATAAAATTCCTGATGGGCTCATTGAAGCGCTCGGTGGAGACTCAGTGCTCACATTTTCAGAACATTTTTTGAATTTGCCTTTCGATATTATAGCAGATACACTCTTGCTTACAGAATAAAGGAATTATTGAATATTTTCATTCCAACGATTTAAAGAGTTGTCATAACTTACCAAGCTTTTTTTTGTTAAATATTGGAGAACTTATGTCTGAACACGTACAAGAGTTTACCGATCAAAATTTTGATTCAGATGTCGCCCAATCAGATATCCCTGTTTTAATTGACTTTTGGGCTACCTGGTGCGGACCCTGTAAAGCCATTGCACCCGTGATCGATGAGATCGCCGGAGAATATAATGGAAAAGTCAAGGTTGGAAAGGTTGATGTGGATCAAAACCAAAATACTGCCATGAAATATGGCGTTAGAAGTATTCCCACACTTCTGATCATGAAAGATGGGAAAGTTGTAAATCAAATTGTTGGTGCCGTTCCAAAGGGGAATATCACCACTATGTTAGACGAAATTATTTAATTAGGAAACGAAAAGGGAAATGAAGCGGAAGGTCATTATTATTGGCTCTGGTCCTGCAGGTCTGACTGCAGCGATTTATGCGGCGAGGGCAAATTTGGAGCCACTCGTCTTTGAAGGCGTCCAACCGGGTGGTCAACTTACCATCACAACAGATGTCGAAAATTATCCCGGATTCCCCGATGGAATCATGGGACCGGATATGATGGACGAATTCAGAAAACAAGCACAACGATTTGGTGCTGAATGCTTATTCAAAACAGTGGATAAAGTGGATTTTTCTGAACGTCCCTATAAAGTCTGGGCCGATGGCAATGATTATTCCGCAGAAGCGATTATTATTTCAACCGGTGCCTCTGCAAGGCTCCTGGGACTCGAATCAGAGTCCGAATTGATGGGGCATGGCGTTTCAGCTTGTGCGACCTGCGACGGCTTTTTCTTTCGAGATAAAAAAGTGCTTGTTGTGGGGGGTGGTGATTCTGCCATGGAAGAGGCCACATTTTTAACCAAATTTGCATCCGAAGTTGTATTGATTCACCGCCGGGAAGAATTTCGTGCATCCAAGATCATGATTGACCGTGCAATGGCAAATCCAAAGATCTCTGTAGAGTACAATTCAACGGTGGATGATATCATTGGTACGAAAGATGTAGGTGTGACAGCAGTTCGGCTGGAAGACACACAATCTGGTGAAAAACGAGACCTTGCATGCGACGGGATCTTTATGGCAATTGGCCACATCCCCAATACGCAATTGTTTAACGGGTCCCTCAAATTGGATGCTGCTGGATATATCATTACAAACCCCGATACGACTCACACCAATTTGGAAGGTGTTTTTGCTTGTGGTGATGTGCAGGATCATGTTTATCGCCAGGCAGTGACTGCTGCAGGAACGGGGTGTATGGCTGCCATCGATGCTGAACACTGGCTCAAACAACAACACGGGTAATTGCTTAAATTAATTTTCCTTTTCCGAACAGGCTATTGCCTGAAAGGAAAAGATGATGACACAAACAAAAAGATTGATCTTTAAGGTCAATGACCTGGAGAAATCATACGGCTCATACCTGGCATTAAAGATCGGAAAACTCGAGATCCATCCAGGGACGATCTACGGGATCATTGGAACCGTAGGCAGTGGAAAATCTGCGCTTTTAAATATTCTGGCCGGTGTTGAAAAAGAAACAGGAGGAACTGTTCTTTATGATAATGAACCCTACCAGACAAATTGGCTTGGGAAGATCACACCCCACGATGAAGTATTTTATTCCAATAGCTCTGAATTAGAATCGTCCAACCAAACCGTATCTAACTATGTAGCAGAAAAGTTCGGGAAGAAAAAAAATGTGATCAAAAATAGGTATTTCAATGCCGGGAGTTTCAGGAATTTATGGAACCGCAGGATGGGAAAAATCTCCCAGGGGGAACGCCATTGGCTGGGAATGATCCTTGCTTGTGAAACAGATCCACGGGTTTTATTGATCGATGATTATGGTGTGTATTTCAACGCCAATATGGAACAGGATTTCCGGAACCAACTCACCAAAATGAACCGAACTTTAGGTACAACACTTGTTTTGTCTTCACCCTCCGATTTTCATTTGAAAAAATTTGCTTCCGTTTTGATCTATTTGGAAAATGGACATATTTCGAAGATTCGGCCTGGTATTACCCAGAAACCCCAAAGGAATCAAAATAAAGATAACAGAAAAAGCCGCAATACACGAAATCGGAACAGTCGCAGCAATAGAAAGAGACGATAAAAATAAGTTTTATCGTTCCATGATTCTGATTAACCTTACCAGATTAATTCATTCATCAGACTCCAAAAATGAACATTGACGTCAAGTCACTCTTAAACCAATTTACAGATAAGCATATTCTCGTCGTCGGGGATGTGATGTTAGATAAATATATTTGGGGCAGCGTCGATCGAATATCACCGGAAGCGCCCGTTCCGGTTGTTCATGTTGAAAAAACAAATCATCATTCTGGCGGCGCAGCCAATGTGGCTCGCAATATCTGTGGGTTGGGAGGCAATGTAACACTCATCGGCCTCACCGGAACAGATGACAGCGGGAAACTGCTCAAATCCATCTTAGCAGAAGATGAAGGTATATCTTGCCAATTATTATCTGAGGATGGACGACAAACCACCGTTAAAACACGGATTATGGCTCAAGGGCAGCAGGTGGTTCGGTTGGATCGTGAAAATAATTCTACCCCCATTCCGGCTACGGTCGAAGCACTAAAACAAGTCATATCAAATTCACTTGATACTAGTGACGGTGTGATCCTGCAAGATTACAACAAGGGTGTTTTTACCATAGACTTGATTCAATGGATCATGGACCAGTCTCGTGGGAAATCAATTCCTGTTTATGTGGATCCAAAAAAACGTCATTTTTCAACCTTTGCTGGTGCTCGCCTTTTTAAGCCTAATCTGTCAGAATTTTTTTCCAATGTAGATGATGAAACCGATTTTGAAACTGCAGGGGAATTCTTTCGTTCAAAAAATGGATTTGAATTGCTTTTGATCACACTGGGGGAGAAAGGCATGTCACTTTTTTCGGAGGATAAATTATTTCAGATCGCGACGAAAGCCCGGGAAGTCCATGATGTGTCTGGCGCAGGAGACACGGTCATCGCAACCTTTGCATTGAGTGATGTTTGCGGCAGTGATCCCGGAGAATCTGCACGGCTTTCTAATTTAGCTGCAGGACGTGTTTGTGAGGAAGTTGGTGTTATCCCAATTGATACGGATTCTTTGATGGAAATCGTTAACCACCATCATGTTTGAGTTTCAATTGGATGATATTGCGTAGTCTAACTTTTTTTCTATTCCTTTCTCAACTCCCTCATCTTAAGGGCCAACCCGATTCGCGGTTTCGCCCATTTGATTGGGTTTTGTATCGTGGCGCTGGGTCAATTACATCCATAACAGAAGGCTATACCTTCGCCTATATCGGTACAGAATCTGGCGGCCTAAAGAGATTCAATTTGTTTGGAAATGATTTTGATGATCCCATCACAACAGCACAAGGATTAAAAGACAATCACATCGCAGCAACCCATTTTGATATGGAAACAGGATTGATCTGGGTTGCATCGCCAAACCACTTGCAATATTCATTTTCCAGGGAAGGTGATTGGTATGCAAACGAACTTCAAAATTTAGGACTTTCACGAAATGACAGGATTAATCGCATAGGATCTACCACGAATTATGTTTGGCTTCAGGCAAGATCATCCTATGTAAAACTAGATCACTCATCTGGCATTTTAGTGGGGATTTACCCAACGCCGGACGAATTGGATATTCATTGGAGTAGTGGACAATACGTTGGGCAACCCGATCTTCATGAAATATTCATGAATTATTCTGCTATGGATGGCTGGATTCTTAATGGAGATGAGTTTATTGATCATTTAGGTCGCCGGGTGGAAATCACAACTGGATTGACAGCCCGTCATGGCAATGTATTTGCAGGTACAAACGACGGGACCTTTTTTCATGGCACAACCACGATGGAAGCATTTTATCCCCTGAATCCCGATATCTCGAATACCGATGTTGTGGGCTTATTCGATGATGGTAACACCCTATGGATTGGGAGTTCTGATTTCGTTTCATCCAAAGGGATATCCTGGTTAAATCCACAATCCAATGAATCCTTTATTTATGAATTTGAAGGAACTATCAATATGACTCCAACTCCAGTTTATTCCATTCATGTCTCCCATGGTGAACTTTGGGCCGGAGGAAAGGAATTAATGCTAGTTTATGACATGCAAGATGATTCATGGCGTACATTGGGAGAGGAACGTGGCGTACCTTCCGGGGTGATCTGGGATTTATATGGCGATTCAACCTATATCTGGGCTGCATCATCTGTTGGCCTTCGACGTATTGAGAGATCCACTCGGCGAGAATCTCCCATCGGAATTGAAAATCTTTTTTTTAATTTACCCGTTTACGATATTGAAGGGGTTGAGAATGATATCTGGATTGGTTCAAGATCAGGCGTGTTTGTTTTTAATAAGGATAATCCCCAGATCAGGCAAGCGAAGGATATGGGCAGAAAAGATTTCCCTGAAATGATGCTTCGTATTACAGCACTAAAAGAATTTGAACGCGTTATCTATGTGGTGGGCGAGATGGGTATTGCTAAATTCAACTTGGATGAACGAGAATGGGATCTTATTTTTCCTTCGACGGTTTATCATGCAAAGACTGTCTATTCTCTCGCTGTGGATAAAAACCATATTTTTCTCGGTACCGAGGATGGATTAGTTCGGATTAATAAAAAAAGCGGATTTATCAGGGAGTATTCATTCCCATTTATCGGGCAGGTAAATGCATTGCATTTAGACGGGAAAACGCTTTGGCTTGGTTCATCGCAAGGATTGGTAAAATTCAAATGGAAAAGAGATTTATAAATCGACATAAATTAGCTTGGGTACTTCTTCTTTTAGCACCTTTTTTGTTTGGGCAGGGACTTATCAGGACAAAAAAAATTAAGAAGAATGTTGAAAAATTTATTTTAGTCCCATTTGCAGAAGCGATTTATTCAGATTCGGTAAAAATTGTCACCTTTATCGAAATTCCCTTTTACTCCCTGCAGTTTGTAAAACATGGAGATGAGTTCATCGCTGAATATCAGGCATCAATTGGTATCAAAGGGAAAAAGGGGCTTAACCTGGGGCATCAGGTATGGAGTGACTCAATTAAGGTTACCGATTATACCGATACAAAATCCACCGTAAAAAATCGAAAACATTATTCAGTTTTTACCATTCCTGTCGGTGGAAAGTATGAGGTCCTTGGAGAACTGCAGGATGGTGACACAAGGAAAAAAGGAATTCAGAAGAAAAAAATAGA
>DQOT01000352.1 GCA_015658495.1 Fidelibacterota bacterium
CACCTTTTTGGGCAGGCATTTGATGGGATGACTCTATTCTCGCCGACTCAGGGCGGCGGCGGGGGTGGAGGGAATTTTATAACCTACCTTATTGACAATGATTTGAACGTGATCAATTCCTGGAACCATCCCCGTGGCGCGGAGAGTATGGCTTATCTTCTGGAAGACAGCACATTGGTTTATCCATACCGGGTCCAAAGTCCCTCCATGACCGCTGGTGGTGTGGGTGGCGGCATTTCCAAATATAATTGGGAGGGTGATTTATTATGGTCCTATGAATTTGCGAATAATACCTATCAACACCATCATGATATAGAACCGCTTCCCAATGGCAATATCCTGGTCATCGTTTGGGAAAAGAAGACAGCATCGGAAGCCTATGCCGTAGGACGTCAATCCATTGATAATTCCCTGAATGAAATGTGGGCGGAGGCCCTTCTTGAAGTGGAGCCTGTTGGAACAAACGACGTGAATATCGCATGGGAATGGCACATTTGGGATCATCTCATTCAGGACGCTGATTCGGTGCTTCCAAATTTTGGCGTCATTGCGGAGCATCCTGAATTACAAGATGTGAATTATGGAAATGCAGGAAGTAACAATGGACCCGGTGGCCCTAATGGTGACTGGAAACATCTTAATGCGGTTGATTACCACCCAGAATTGGATCAAATTGTTATTTCCTCACGACATCATGACGAATTTTATATTATCGACCACAGTACGACGACAGAAGAAGCAAGCGGACACACAGATGGAAATTCAGGGATGGGTGGAGATTATTTATACCGTTGGGGCAACCCGCAAGCCTATGATCGCGGGACAAATTCCGATCATCTTCTCGCAGGACAGCATGGTGTGAATTGGATTCCAGAAGGATATCCCGGTGAAGGGAATCTGATTCTATTTAATAATAATTATGGCAATAATACAGCAGCCGTGTTTGAAATTGTGCCCCCGCTCAATGAAAATGGAAACTATACTATTTTTCCGAATCAACCTTTTGGCCCTAACAATCCTACGTGGTTTCATGCAGGAAATTTTCATACGCAGATGCAGGGTGGCGCGTTTCGTTTGCCAAATGGAAATACGTTTATCACGGACTGCGATGATGCAATGATGTTTGAAGTCACAGAAAACCACGATGTTGTATGGAGCCACGATTATGGCGGTACGCAATATTTTATCGCACGAGCCCAAAAATATTCTATGGATTACCTGGGTGGCGGATTCCCTGATTTCACAGTAGGAGATGTGAATTTTGACGGTATATTGGATTTGTTGGATATGATATATATGTTAGATATGGCATCTGGAAATGGGTATGCACCCACACCACCAGCTGATTTTAATGATGATGGATCTGTCACGATTACAGATGTGATTCTCTTCCTCCAATACATTATCTATAATTAACTTTTTTAAATAAATATTTGTCCCACTCATAAATTATTTTGTAAAATAGGAAACGAAATAAACGATATACGTTTCTATTATAAATGTCACCTAATCAACAATTAAACCAAATCCTTGAAGAAGGATTTGATTCAGTAGCAGAAACAGGCGTTCGTGCTTTTACGGTCGAATCACTTGCAAAACGACTGGCAATGAGTAAAAAAACGATCTATAAATTTTTCCCAACCAAAGAAAAATTGATTCGTTCGATTATGCAATTTGTATTTACCCAAATTAATTCAACATTCAAAAGAGTGATGGCTGATGAATCAAACCCTGCTGTCCAGTTTATTAAAATTATGGAAACAATTACCAAATTTGCGGGAAAAGCTCCATTGAATAAAATCGCAGAACTCAAATCCCTTTACCCGGATATTTGGAAGGAGATCGAATCATTCCGATTAAGTCACCAAGAAGATTTCTATACTATTTTGTACAATGCCCAAGAGCAGGGACTCGCGCGGGATGATATTAATATGAGATCGGCATCTATTATTTACATAAACATCATAAATTCAACTTTTCAACCAGAATTTTTCCTGAAGAATGACTTGGCCATAGGTGAGACAATCCGCGGGTTTGTGCAGGTGGTTGCCCGTGGTATTTTTACAGACAAAGGATTAAAAGCAATTAAAGGATACCATGAACAGAATTCAATCTAAATATTCCGTCCATCCGCTTCGCAGATGGTTTATCATGCAAAGCTTGGATCATCCAGTACGTACCATCCTTTTATCACTATTAGCAACTTTGATCATTGGATCTGGCTTTCGGTTTTTTATTGTGGATGATGACATCATGAAAATGCTTCCAAAAAATTTGGAATCCAGGATATCTTGGGATGCAGTCCAGGAAGAATTTGGCAGTACAGAAACCATTTTTATTGCATTTGGTCAAAAAGGGACATCCGCATTTACACCCGAAGCACTTGCAGTGCTATGGGACCTGACAGAAGAACTGGAAGCAACTGATATTGTTGAAGATGTTACCAGTATTTCATCGACTACACGCATGGATAACATTGATGGAATTATGGAAGTGGATGATCTTCAATTATCCCGGATCCTGTCTCAGGACGAAGTGAATGATATAAAAAATTATCTGTATCGTAACCTGACTATTAAAAAGCGATTAGTCAGTGACAGCGATGAATACCTTGTGATTGTTGTTCAACCTTATAATAGTAATGGCATGGACACATTCCGAAATACCGTCGTAAAAATCGTTGATCCAATTTTTTCAAATTTTGAGGTACATTATGGAGGTCAGGCTTATATCACAGGTACAATGCCTAAAATGATACGAGATGATGTTCAAAGTTTAATGAAATTTGGTATGCTCATCATGGTTTTAATTCTTTTAGTTAATTTAAGGAGTTTTTCCGGCGTTGGGATGGTTATAATGGTAATCGGCTTGTCCCTATTTTCAATGATTGGATTCATGGGGTGGGTTCATCGTTTCACAGGGTCTGATCGATTCCTTTTTACGATGGCCAATACATCAATGCCAATTATTCTGTTAACGATTGCTAATTCGGATGGTGTTCATGTGATGACAAAATTCTTTAAAGAATTGAGAATAAAACAGGACACGAGATTAGCTGTGGCTTCAACCATGGATTCCCTACTCATTCCAATATTTTTAACGAGTATCACAACCATGGTTGCATTTCTCACCATGATCGCTTCTCCGTTGGAGCCTTTGATTGGGTATGGTGTTACAATTGCAGCAGGAATTGCGTGGGCGTGGTTTTTGAGTTCACTCATGTTGCCAGCCGTCATCAGTTTGATAAAATGGAATGTGAGTTCCAATGCAATCGCAATTCCAAGTGCTTTTGAAAGGGTCATCGACAAATTGGGCAAAGTTGTTTTAACTCATCCAAAATATGTTTTTTCAGCTGGGGCTACTTTTGTATTGATTGGGATGTTCGGACTAATGAAGGTGACTGTTGATGTGAATATGGCGAGTTTTTTTAAACCGGGGACTGAAATCCGCGACAGTATGGATTTCATGGATGATGAATTAACCGGCACCATGGATATCAGAGCACGGATTGAGGGTGACATGAAAGATCCTGAAACATTATCTGATATGATTGCGCTTCAGGAATTCATGGAAGAAGATGAAAAAGTATCTATCAGTTATTCTATTGCAAATGTGGTGGAGCAAATGCACCGAACGGTGATGGATGATGATCCCGCCTTTGAAACAATTCCGGATGAAAGAGAAAAGGTGAATAATCTGTTTACCATGTATTCCATGTCAGGAGATCCGGATGATTTTTCATCCTTGGTGGATTATAATTATGAAGTTGGATTGGTGACAGCCTTAAGCAAGATCATGTCCACAGACGAGATATTTGCTTATGTAGAAAAAACGGATCAATATATCAGTGCGAATTTGAGTTCGGACTTGAAGATCAATATCACAGGCATGATGGTGGTATTTCGGGATTTGGTTATCCTGATTATTAAATCATCTATTTTCAGTATCACCTTTTCTCTATTTATGATTGGTGTGATTGCTTCCATCTTTTTTAAACGAATCCTTTGGGGAGTTCTTGCTGTGATTCCTCTTACATCAGCCGTCATTATCAATTTCGGATTCATGGGTTATTTCGGGATTGAGTTAAGCCATATTACAGCAATCCTATCCTCTATCATTATAGGGGTTGGTGTGGATTTTGCGATTCATTACATTGCCCAATTCCGTCGATTATCCCGCACAGTAAATCAAGACGAATTAAGTCGGGAAGTGGTGGATGATGTGGGATATCCTATTATCCTGGATGCGGCTTCCAACATGGGATTTGGTGCGTTGCTCTTTTCTTCATTTTTACCGATTCAATATATTGGCGGACTGATGGTTTTCGCTATGGTGTCTACATCTCTGGGAACATTAACTGTTCTTTCAGCGCTGGCAGAATTATTAAAGAAAAAATTGGTTGAAAAATGAAATTAGAACAAACTGAATCAACAGGAGTTGCACGCATGAGAAAAAGCGCCATAAAAGGGATTGGATATCATGTCCCTGCTCAAGTAATAACAAACCATGATCTGATTGATCTCATGGAAACATCGGAAGAGTGGATCAAAACCCGCTCTGGTATTGAGGAACGACATTGGGTGAAAGGGGACGAAGCTGCATCAGACCTGGCTTTTCCAGCATCAAAAAGAGCCATGGACATGGCCGGCGTATCGCCTGAAGATATTGATCTTGTTATTGTAGCCACCATTTCAGCCGATTATTTTTTCCCGGGCGTGAGTGCGCAACTTCAGGATATGCTGGGGTTAAGAAATGTAGCTGCATTCGATATTCGTGCCGCATGTTCAGCATTTGTTTACAGCATCTCCATTGCAGATCAATTTATCCGAACAGGCATGTACAATACAGCTCTCGTCGTTGGTGCGGAGGCACAAACGAAATTCATTAATAAATCCACAGAAGGTCGCGACATTGCTGTATTATTCGGGGATGGCGCCGGTGCGGCGATTCTCCAGCCGAGTATCGATGAGAGTGGCATTTTATCCACCCATTTACACTGCCAGGGAAAAGACATGAAAAACCTGTGGATGGAAGGACCGGGTTCATCTGGATCAAACCAGATCAATAAACTCACTATTGAACAAGCTAGGACTTATGAGCCGTTTATGAATGGCAGGGAAGTCTTTAAGAATGCAGTGGTTCGTTTTCCGGAAGTCATTCAGGAAGCATTGGACAAAAATAATCTCTCAATCGATGATGTTTCATTGATCATTCCCCACCAAGCCAATTTGCGGATCATTCAATCTGTCGCAAAACGTATGGGCGTAGGAATGGATAAATTTTATACCAACATTCAAAAATATGGGAATACAACCGCTGCTTCAATTCCAATTGCATTATGCGAAGCATTTGATGAAGGGAAAATAAAGGCGGGAGACTACCTCATTCTGGCTGCCTTTGGTGCCGGATATACATGGGCATCAGCAGCCATTCGTTGGTGATAGAATACTAAAATTAATTGTAAAGACGCAGCGTGATGCGTCTCAACAAATATCATACTAAAAGGAAAGAAAATGAAAAAATTAATATTTACCATTTGCATGGGTTTAGGGTACTCACAAACTGGATTTGAAATTGCAAAAATGGTGGATGAAAAACCATCGCCTAATGATATGTCGAATAAGACAAAAATGGTGTTAACAAATTCAAAAGGAAAGTCCCGGTCCAATGCCATGATGTCAAAATCCATGGATGGGAATAAAAAACAGATTATCTGGTTCTTAGAGCCTAAAGATGATAAAGGTGTGGCATTCCTTAAGATCGAACATGATGACAAAGATGATGAAATGCGGATGTGGCTCCCGGCATTTAAAAAAGTAAGACGCATTTCATCCAAGAAAAAAGGGGACGCTTTCATGGGATCGGATTTGAGTTATGAAGACCTGTCCAGCCGTGATTTGGAAGAGAATGAATATAAGCGCTTGGATGATGAAATTGTGGATGGAAGGGATTGTTATGTGCTGGAGATCCTTCCGAAAAAAGAAGCGAAATCATCTTATTCCAAACACGTATCCTGGATAGAGAAATCAACCTTAATGGGCGTGAAGGAAGAATCATTTGATAAACGAGGTGAGCTGAAAAAGAAGAAGAAATATCACTTTACAGACTTGAAAGGATACCATGTTATGCAGCGTGTTTTTGTGGAGGATGTGCAAAAACAGCATTCAACCGAGGTAACCTTTACGGATATTGAAGTGGATTCTGGTATTGATGAAAAATTATTCCAGGAAAAAAACCTTAAACGGCTCCCTAGAAAATAAAGAATGAAAAAAATCTCAAAAGGCATTAGGTATTTACAACTTCTACTTCCACTACTACTTTTTAACTTATTAAATGCACAATTAAACTACTCGGGTAGTCTAAATCCCGGGAACATGTACCGCCTATCTGATCAATCCGAGATTTCACTTCCATTTCGAATAGCAGAAGCAGAAGTGGGCTATTCCCTGGGCGATTTCGAAATCAAGACCAATTCTGCATTCGAGTACCGTTGGTCGAATAATGAAAATGAATTGCAACTTCGTGAAGCCTATATAACGTGGTACCCCAATTGGGGAGAAGTGAAG
>DQOT01000166.1 GCA_015658495.1 Fidelibacterota bacterium
GTGGTCTGTGCATTGCGCCGATAAGATTGTTGCTACTAAAAGTTCATGAGCCGACTTATAATGGAGAGAACATTTTGAATCCGGATAGGCATCAGAAAGTCTGCGAACGATTTCCGTTGCCCGTTCCCGTTTTTTGGCTTTGGATTCTCTCAAGCCAATAATTCGTCTAACAGATTCGGCATATTTTTGACAAGGCTGGCTCGCGGAATAATTACATCGCACCCGGCTGAACGTAATTTTGACTGTTCCCGGTTATTGATCTTTGTCATGGTTCCAATCACTTTGAGCCCACGGCGTTTAAGTTCAGCCACCAACCCTACTGATGAGAAAATAGCTTCATCCATGTCTACGACAGCGAGTTTTGCTGGTTCGGGAAATGAATCCGGATCTGTATTCTCATCGCTGAATTCCACATTTTTTTCCTTATCTACGCAGGCAGATGACAAGCGCGAACCCAATTCAAAATCTTTTACAAATAAAAGGACCTCAGGCATTTACAACTCCAATGTGGGTACGACATCCCAATCAAAGTCTGAAGGATCATTTAATCCATCATACGTGAGTCGTACCATTTCAATTTGATTCAATAAAACAGATACATTGATTCCCCGATGAACACCAGAAAATTCCTGAAATTTTTCTTTACATTTTCTCAATAGATTTTTAGCACCATTCATATTTCCGTTTCCGATGTGGACAAAACTCACGGCCAACTGGATCAATCCCTGAACAAACTTTCGGTCTTCTAAATAATAATCAGACCAAAGATCCTCCCATGCTTCATGGGCTTCAAAATAATCCATAGCTTTGTATTGCTTCATCCCTTCCCGAAATAGATTCTCCTTTTTTGCGTCTTCATTCACTGATGGTCACGGACTCTTTCATCTTAAAATGTTTTCCATCTTGATGAAGGGTGCAAGCTTGGATATGCGGATCATGTTCAAAAAATAGGATCCAATTTTCATCCACCATTTTTGGAAGTAATTCTGCTTTTTCCTGAACCGTGACCACAGGGTGAATATCATATGCCATGACCCAGGGAACAGGAATATGCGCAACCATGGGAAAAATATCCGCACCGTAAAATACAGATCGATTCCCATGGGAGATTACTGGATGCATCAACCCTGTTGTGTGTCCATATGTCAAATATGGTTCAATACCCTCAATGAATGATTCGTGGCCATCCACAATTTCCATCATTCCGTTTTCAGCCAGAACTTTCCAATCAATTTCCATAAAACTACCGGAATCTTTTTGGCTCGGATGGTTTGCCAAATCCCAATTCTCCTGGGAGACCCAATATTTAGCATTTGGGAATGTGGGTACAATCTTCCCATCTTCGATTTTCGTATTGCCACCGATGTGATCAAAATGAAGATGGGTACAAAACACATCTGTAATATCATCGGCAGTAAATCCATACTTCGCCAATGAAGATTCTATGTTATAACGGGATGTATCAATGTTGTAGATTTTCTTGAATTTTTCGTCCCACTTGGTGCCGTTGCCAGTGTCAATTAGAATCTTTCGATCATCGCTTACCAATAATAAAGAACGGGTCACCATTCCGATTCTGTTCATTTCATCAGCAGGCGCCTGTTTCTCCCAAAGCAGTTTTGGAATGATCCCGAACATGGCACCGCCGTCCAATCTAAATTCGGATGTTTCTATACTATATAAAGTGTATTTGCCAATCTTCATCATATGAGTTGATCTAATCTTGCGCCAAGGATTCCAAGTTGGGTTGGCGAAGCTGTTTTAAAAAGGGTTCTCACCGCCTCTAAAATTACCAATGCATTTGCTTTTTCAGATTGGGAGTTTTGACTTTTAACAATGGTTTCTGCTTCATGGATAAAATTTCTCTTTTTATCTTTCAATAGCCAATGGTCGGGACTTGGCTTAATATTTGATGCGGTAAAAAAGGTCTGGGAACACCAATGACTTATTTCTCTCTGATATCCTCGAATTCTGACATAATCACCCTCCCATAATCTTGAAACTGAAGCCAATAATGAAAGGTCACCGGATTCAATCATCAAATCATGAATTTTACTCGGAGATGAATCTGCCTGATCATGAGGTTCTAGCAATGCTTTTCCACTCATCCACTCCAGAATGCATTTTGTAAATGCCCAGGTATCTTTTTTTGCATCCTTGAATTGATAAGCACGCAATAAATGAAAAATGAAAATGGCATTTCTTTCACAATCTTGTAGTGCTAACTCTGCCAATGCATCCATAGTCCCACGAGATCGGTCTGAAGCCATAAATGTTTTGGCGGTTAATGTCTGTAGTTCTTCCCATTTCCCTTGTTGACAGGCATCTTCCAAATCACCGAGAAATGCTGTAAGCCCAATGCCATCTCTAACGACCTCATCTAATTGTGTTTGATCATCATCTCGGAATTCAAAAGCACATAAATAATCAACCGAAAATTCAAGGAGTGGTTTCGAAGGATTTTCCCGATCATCCCCAATGAAATTCTTGATTGAATTCAAGATACAAACTGGATGAATATCATTCAACGATTGTAATGAAATAGAAACGCTGCAAAATAAAAGGTCATTCAATAATTGAACGAGCGGGGTGCCAGAGATATTTTTAGAATAGAATTTGTGACAGGCTTGCCTGTCTTGATTGAATAAGGCAGACCGAAAGGATGAATCCGTCATTTGCTAATGGATTCTAAAAATCATTTTTTCTTCTTTTTGGTGGGCCCTAAATACATAAAAAATTGGAGCGATAATCCGGTTAACCTGGAAAATTCTGATGGAAATCCTTCGTATTTATGCGGATATTTTTTATAACTACTCCCAAATTCATTCACAATCGTAGTGTCTGATGGGTCCCAATTCGCAGTCATTACTTTCGATAATGGCATGGATCTGAAATCATGAAAGTAGCCCACTTCAAATCCCCATTTTGTACTGATTCGCCGGCCATAAAGCATTCCAAATCTCACACTTTGCCCACCGGAAACACCTTTGGGAATAAGCATACAGCGATACCCCCTCCACGATGTACCAAAAGGATTCTTCACATTGACCCGTTTATCACCCTTGAATTTGTAATAGGTAAAATCAAAACTTGAATTTGGTGCCAGATTATAGGCAATATTAATTACATCCCACCGCCGATCTCTTTTCATGAGAACACGATTCAGATCAATGCCGGTACCAGATAAAGGAATGCCTGCTCGTAAACCAAGATCGGTATATTGCCCTAAGCCGTGTCGAGCCCAAATGACGGGAATCAAATTTTCTACCGAGAAAGTAAACCCCATATTCGTTTCACCTTTCTTGGGCATTTGTGGAAAAACAGGTGGGTGAGATGCGCAGCCGGACCCCCAAAGGATGACTGCAATTAAAAGAAGAATAGGATTCCGTTTCATCATAGCGGCGAGGAAAATACAGAGATCTCTTGAGAGTATAAACGGAAAAGGAGCCGATTATTTCAAATAGATCATTTTACGGCTAAAGATCGCCGGAGGCCTTTGATCAACCTGCGCCTGAATCGTGAAAAAGTAAATGCCTGTGGAGCGACCTTCCCCATTCCAATTATAATTGTAATTTCCCGAAGTGATGAATTCATTCTCCATAAATTTGTCATGGATCCGCCCCGTCGCATCCGTGATATACAATGAAACAGTCGCATCTTCCAAAAGATCAAATGTGATACGGGTTTGTCCATTAAATGGATTCGGATAATTTTGGTAGAGTACAAATAATTCCGGAAGCAAGTCTGTTTCAAAGGAATCTTTGATGGGCTTGTTGGTGATCCCCAAGGTGGTTGATTCTGTATAATGCCAAGGGCCGCCATCAGGCATCCGACTGATCGCAACCGGGAGGGTGTCCAATAAAATATACTCAAGCGTTGATGTTTCTTCACCCTCATTTTTCATGAAGGAAATGAGTATCGGATATTCAATTTCTACTTCAAGCATGAGGGATGAATCTTGATATTGTATCTCGAAACCGGGGAATGTTTCAAGGTCCCAAATTATTTCACCCTTAAGCACAAATGAATATTGGTCTTCATATTCCGGATTCCCTGCTACTTCAAGATGGAGATTTTTCGTATAAGGGTTCCAGGTCAATTCATTGAGCCACAGAGATGTTTCAGATAGTCCAACTCTCATAATCATTTGATCATCCTTTGGAATAAAATCACCATTCAAGGTAAAATAAATCGATTCATCAAAAATAAGTGGACACGTTTGAATAAAAATATCATCCATCATCAGGTCAACAGTGATCCAATGATTCGGAACGATTACCTTGAACATTGGTTCGTGCTCTTTTTGGTATTCACCCAGATTCACATATTCATCACCGGAGAGAAGAAATAATTCAGATGAACTGATCTGATCAGGGTGGAATATGTAAAGCTCCAATTCCTTTTGATTTTCTTCCGTAATCTTATAGCCAATGATTCGAATGGGTGCAGTTGTTTCCAACATTTCTATCGCCTTTGGATATTCTGAATACAAAAGATTCCATTGACCTCTAGTAGCGGCTACCGCTTTTTCAACTTCTGATTGCCAAATGTCAGGATTCATTAAAAAATGATTGCGGTAAATGGACTCATGGGCTAAAACTTTATCGATCAATTCGGAACTTGGGATGATTTCTTCAATGATTTGAAGAGACTGTTCGGCTGTTTTTAGTAATTCGATGGGGTAATTTTCAAACCAAATGTATTTAACTCGTTTTGTCAATTTTAATAAATCAACGATTGGCTGGAAATTCCCATACAAGTCTGTGCTCAATGCTTGCCCTAAGATTTGAGATAATACCAAATCTTGAACAGTTCCAATTTTCGGATCAAATGCCAACGAATCTTCAATAGTCAAGCAGGTGCCAAATGCTGGTGTTTTAGTATCACTAGTAAAAACAGTCCCAAAGGTATCTTCTATTTCAATTTTATAAAAATACCTGGCATTCGGTTCACATCGAAGATCGAGGTAAATATCTTGATCTAGTGTTAATACTGTTAATAATTCAAAATCAAATTGGCCGGATTCCTGAACGAAAATTCGGACCTGATTTGCAAGGATCGTATCGGGATAGGACCATTCGATCAATAGAGATCCTTGGCCATCATAAATAGAGACATCGACGGGATAAGCATGCAAATCCCCTGTTTGGGGCTGTACAGCCTCAACCAGTCCAAAAACAAAGATGGCTTGCAGTGAGATAAATTTGATTTTGCTTTTCATTGTGAAATCTCTCAGGCGAGACACAATTTCGAGGTATTATTTGACGGAGGCAAGAGATTCCTCCCGGGTGGGGGAAATTATTTAAGGAAGGTTATCTTTTGAAATTTTACATGATCATTTAAAACCGACCGAAGCAAATAAATACCGCTGGGATTATTTTCAGGTACCCATGTCAGTCTCTGACTGGATTGAAATAAAGTCCCCTCGTAAATGTTGGCAATAGATTGGCCATACAAAGAAAAAATGTCCACAGTTAAGTAGGAGCCAACCAAACCGGAAACATCAATTGTTAGAAATGGGTTAAATGGGTTGGGGTAAGTTTTTGTAATATGAAATGTATTTGGGATACCCTTAGAATCATCAATTGCAGTCGTTTGCTCATATTCAACGGCAGAAGCAGCATCCATGATTCCATACCCATAGGTATTATCCGGGTCACTTGATTGTGATGCTGTCATCAGGATCGCTTCCCGCACTTGCATCGCACTCCAGCCTGGCTGCGCTTGTATGATTAAAGCAACTGCACCGCCAACCAACGGACATGCCAATGATGTACCACTCAATTGAGAATACGTAGTGGTTGAATTTGGATTGATGCACCAAGTGTAAGATCCCCGGGCACAAACTTCTGGTTTAATCCTTCCGTCAAATGTGGGTCCATGAGAGCTGAAACTTGCAATTACACCATTTTCTCCAACAGCACCAACGGCGATCACTGAATCGGCATCAGCTGGGGCAATAATATAATACCAATTTTGATCATTCCCCTCATTCCCAGCAGCTGTGACACAAACCATTCCAAGCCCAACAGCAATATCTATCCCAATAGTGGTAACTGCCGTATTTCCATCCATATCTTCATAAGTGTACCAATCTAAATAACCTAAAGATGTAGAAACCACATCAGCGCCATTGGCTTCGCCCCATTCTAAACCTGCAATATAATTATCTTCTTCCTGTTGAACTTCTTGCGTTACATCTTCTGTTTTGGCTAGGAGAAATTCCGCATCAAAAGCAACGCCAATCAATTCTCCCGGTGCGTAAGCTGCGATGGTAGATAAAACGGCGGTGCCATGATAATCCTGACTAATGCTATCCTCGGCGGATGTTTCATTTGCTGTTTCGCTGTCGTTATTAATCACATCCCATTGGGCGATCACATTTATATTGGCCAAAGCATTGTGTGTCAGGTTAAATCCAGTATCCATGACTAAAATAATAACACCTTCTCCAGTGTAGCCTGCATTATGCAATTCGTGGACATTGATCTGCTCAATCTGAGCCAAGGCATTCCCATAATCAAAATCACGGGAATTGGAGAGGAAATCCTCAGCATATTCAATTTTTGATTTTTTATAACCAATCACCGGTTCAATTTTTTTTACACTTTTGAGTTTAGCTATTTTTTCGATATCAGACATTTTGCACACCACAGATACAGCATTGAGCCAGCGACTTTCATTTTCAATAGTAATACCCAATTCTAATATGTCATTAATATAGATTTGGGAGACTTCCAAGTCATACCAAAGATGGTTCGATTGCACATCACTTTTTGCTCTACGGTCTTTTGCTCTTTGGGAAATAGGACTCATTTCAGAACCAATTTTATCATGGAAATAGATCCAGACTCGATAATGGTTATCTCGCTTTCCAAGGTTCATTAATTCAGAATTGAATTTTTCTCCAAAAACAATAGTGATTGATAGAAGTATTAGAATTTTTTTCATTTTTTAAAATCCAAAAATACGATTTACAAGCAATAAAACATCCACAATGTCCAGGGAATCACTGTGGTCTAAATCACAAAAATAGAGCTGTAAATCAGATGGAATTCCTTCTAATAAAATTAAATCAATGATCCCAACTACATCAAAAATATCAACTGAATTATCCAAATTAAAATCACCAAATTGGAATGCAGGAATTCCCAAGATTGAAAATTCATCAACGGTAAATCCATCTGCCTCAACATAATTATCAGATGTTTGAATGAATCGGAAACCGTAAATGGTCGCTTCTCCCAACTGATCCAAGTATATTGTTTCATCTACCCACTCTTCCTGTGTTCCATCGTAACCATGCTCCCCTGCCGGTTGTGCAGCTTGGCCTACACCTGGCTCTGTATATTGTCCTTCCAGGCTCACCCAATCATCCCCGCCAACATTGGCCTGGAACCGTACAAAATCCCAATTAGATTCAATATCCCACTTAGCCTTGTAAGTCACCATGGGAGCAATGAAGAAACCAGGAATCATGCCAAATTCATACTCAGCTACGGATTCCTGTCCCGGATCATATTCACCATTCGGGCTATCTGACAAAGCATTACTGCCCACAGCTGCTTCGTCAGTAAGTCCCCAATCCCCCGTGACAAACCAATCGCTGAGACCGGTCTCGAATCCATCATAAAAAACCAATTCAGGCTGCCCAACTAATAACCGAATCGTGTCTTGTCTCTCATAACTGGATTCGCTTTCCAAGGAAACGATCACGCCGGTAAAAGTTCCATTTGGTGTTTCTTCCGATACAAGTGTATTCAATATAATTTCATTTATTTCCCTGCTATCCAATCCAGAAATCACATAAGAATTTTCATCAAATGACACCCATTCATTGAGGGGTGATATATTGATTTGAATATCATTGTTTAAGTCTTCCAAACCTCGATTCTGAATAGTTATCTCCGTTTCGATTTCATCTCCTGGATTTATAGTCTGGTGAGATAATTCATAGTCTTTTAAGATCAAATCCGGCCCTGCTACAAAGGCAAATACTTTATTGGGATGAACCTGGTCTTCACAAAGCGCCAAGACATCATTTTCTGATGGCCAAAATCCTTGAGTGTAAGAGCCAACTTCCGGTGTAAATGCTACTAACCCCTGATCACCATAGGTCCAATCTACTGCATCACCATTAACCGTATATCCAATTAACTCATGCCCTGTCCCCACAGGATACCCATTGAACCGGGCCATTTCGTTTCCGATCTCTCGAAGGGTCGTTAAATCAGGCTCATCTGGTAAAGATGCATCACCAAAGGCATGGATGTAGACATTAGAATAAGTGTGATAATGCAGCACATTCATAAACTCGTGATCCAAAATAAAGTCACTTACAATTTGGGTTTCTGGTTCCGAGAAAGCAGATTCTCCGCGATAGGTTGTAGCGCAAGAATCTTGGGACGAACCCGTGTTGTTGGCGCCCCACCCAAAGCTATAATTCCGATTTAAGTCAACGCCACGATTCGTACCTTCACCGCAGTTTGTGTCTCTACGGTTTTTACGGTGCATTCCGCCGCCATTGGGTTGAATAGATTCATTATAAACATAACCATCGGGGTTCACAACCAGCATAAACCAAATTTCACGTTCGTTTACGAGATAAGTTAATTCAGGATCGGAGCCATATTCTTCACCAAGAAGTTGAACAAAATAAATCAAATTCATCATGCCAACGGGTTCCCGGGCATGGGTCAGAGCTGTAAATAAAACTTCCGGTTCTTCTTCATCCTCTTCTGGATTGTCTGAAACCTTTAATGCCCAGATATCACGGCCTTCAACGGATTGGCCCAGTATGACTCGTTCAGAA
>DQOT01000042.1 GCA_015658495.1 Fidelibacterota bacterium
AATATGAAAAAATGAAACATGCTGCTTAACTTTGGGTCAACTTTTTAATATGAAGCCCAATGAATAAAATAAACATCCTATGGTTAATTCGCCTATTGGCCATCTATTTTTTTATTGTCACCCTCAACTTATTTGGACAGTCTGAGGAATTGAATGAATTGAAAGAGATTCGTTCTGAGGGACAGATTGACACGCTATATTTTGAGTTTAAACCGATTCATGTTACCGCATATCCACTAAACAACACCAATTTAAATGTACCACTTGCGGTCAGTACCATAGGCAAGATGCATTTTCAGTACGGGCAAAAGCAGTCTGCGCTGAACGAAGCGCTCCAATCGGTTCCCGGTTTGTTTGCCATGAATGCAGATAATTTCGCCCAAGATCTCCGAATCTCCATTCGTGGGTTTGGCGCTAGGGCACCCTTTGGTATTCGGGGCATTCGAATACTGGTTGACGGAATCCCTGAAACAACGCCAGACGGTCAAGCGCAAGTAGACAACATTGACTTGGGTTTCATTAGCCGTGCGGAAGTGTTTCGTGGGTCAAGTTCTGCGCTTTTTGGTAATGCCTCCGGCGGGATGATCAACCTGATCTCTGAATTGCCATCCAATGAATCTTTTTATGGGGCCGGCCTTACCTCAGGCCAATATGGATACCAAAAAGTCCAAGTCAAAGCCGGCAATTCAATAAAAAACCTCAGCTATATGGTTCATGCTTCCCATAATCAAAACATAGGTTATCGAAATCATAGCAACATGAAAAGTTTTATTCTTAACGGCAAGGCTCAGTTAGAAATTGATCCCCTTTCACGCATTCGTTTTCAGTTTAGTATCGCCAACAGTCCGACGGCGAATGATCCCGGTTCGTTGAATATCGATCAAGTGAAAGTAGATCGTAGACAGGCGCGAGAAGCAAATGTGCAATATCAGGCTGGCGAATCCGTTTCTCAAAATAGATTGAGTATGGTATATGAAAAACAGGTCACAACTCAGTTTCATCTTGAAGGAAACTTGCATTATACAACCCGGGAATTTGCTAATAAACTTCCCTTTAGGAGCGGGGGCCAAGTGCAACTCAGCCGTACCTTCTGGGGCGGGAAACTGATGTTGCTCAATTCCGGCAATGTTTTAAACATACCCTATCATTTGTCGTTCGGGGTTGAGCTTGGAGACCAGTATGACGAAAGAAGACGGTTTGATAATTTGGAAGGGATTAAAGGGGATAAAACCTTCGATCAGTTAGAGGAATTTCTAAATATTGGTGCCTTTTTTCAACAGGAATGGATTTTCAGCAAATCCTTTAGAGCAACTTTCGGTATCCGTAGCGATATGAACAAATTGAAAGCTACCGATCAATATTTGAACGATGGTGATGGAACAGGCAAACGGACCATGAACAATGTTAATCCACTCGTTGGTTTTGTGTATAACTTTACGAAAAAGATTAATCTTTATGGGAATTACTCCACCCATTTTGAAACACCTACCTTAAATGAACTAAGCAACAATCCAGATTCGTCTTTCAGCGGCGGATTCAATCCCGGTCTCAATCCGCAATATGCCAAAAATGTTGAGATAGGTTTGAAAGGTTTCTTTAATGAAAATTTATTTTTTGAAATGGCGGCTTTCAAAATTGATGCCCTGGATGAAATCATCCCTTTTGAACTGCCAGACCTCCCCGGACGTACTTTTTATCGGAATGCCGGTACCTCTGAGAGAAAAGGATTTGAATGTGGACTTAAGAGTAGATTAAGTAAAGGTCTACAATTGTCCATGGCCTATACCTATTCAGATTTCTCTTATGGAGAATATCAGACTAAAGGTGGAGTTTTTGATGGCAATTTCCTTCCTGCAATTCCTAAAAATTTGGTATATGGAGAACTGTCTTATTTTCATATTTCCGGTATCTACGGCATTATCCAGGTTCAATATATAGGTGATCTATTTGCAGATGACGCCAACACAGTAAAAGATGATGCTTACCAACTGGTGCATATGAGACTGGGATATAAAAAAAATTATTCAAGCCTGCTGATTGAACCATTCATTGGTTTGAATAATCTGCTCAATACTTCCTATAACTCGAATATTAGAATGAATGCCTGGGGTGGACGATATTTTGAACCGGGGTTAGGATTCAACATCTACGGAGGGGTAAGCATTCGATTTGAATAGAAATCATAAAAAGACTTACAATCAGTTTTAGGCTTCTTTTATTAAGGTGGCGTTTGAAATTAAAATTTTCTTGTTCTTGTTTTCCTTGGGGTATTCAAAGAACAAAAGAATTGTATTCCCCAACCTGATTAAATTCACGGACGACAAAAACTCATTTTTTGAGTCTTTATAAACCATAATCCCAATTTTTATAAATCAAAGTTTTAAACATATTATGAAAAATATCATTCTTATTATTGTTATCCTGTTTACCATTTTATCCGCCCAAAGCACTTGGATGTATTCGGGGCGTGTCCATCCCGAACTGAAGTGGCAGACTATTTCGACCCAACATTTTAATATTCATTACCACCAGGGGATTGAGGATATTGCCAAAGAGGGTGCCGTCATCGCTGAACACGTCCGCCCGACATTGTTGGCACAAATGGACCTGGATACAATTCCAAGAATCGATATTATTTTTACTACAGAAGATGAGATTATGAATGGCTTTGCCACGTGGATGTACAACACCTTCATTTGGGTGGATCAAAATGATGCTGCTATCTGGCTGGAAAAAGGAAAGTGGCTCGAA
>DQOT01000088.1 GCA_015658495.1 Fidelibacterota bacterium
AAAACCATTTGGGAAATTTCCATTCTGAGGTGGATTAATTCCGTAAATAATATTTATTATTAAAAATGCTGGAATGATAATTCTATTCATATTTCTTTTCTCCTTCAGGGTGAATTTAGGATGGACACAATGAAGAAATCATAAATAAAAAAGGCCCGATTGATTCCGAGCCTATTTTTACATTTTCCTATACTATCATTGGGAGGTACAGAGTGACGAAGCCTGTCTGCCATACCGATAGCGCAGGCAGGCAATCTCGTTTTTTTAAACCAACGGGATTTCGTCGGTCTTACATTTCCTCGCAATGATATGTATTATTACAATTCAGTTTCAGGATTGCCTTTATCATTAAATGCAGAATACCCTAATAATCCAACAATAATGACCAACAGCCAAAGAGTGGCATGATGATATTGTGCACCAGAGTAGGTTATTAAGTCTACAAAACGACCTATGAGTAATGAAATTCGTCCCATAACAGCAAACCCAAATGATGCACCAAAAGAGATCATAAGGAAATAAATCCCAACGCGGGTGACTTTTCCAAAATTTCCTGTATGCTCTTTTGAGAAAAAGAAATACAATAATCCAGTAACGGTTCCCACCAAAATGACCAGGTTATTGAAATGAGATGCGCCCAACAGACTAAACATAGGGAGATCAGAATTTGCTAGTGGAATAATTGTTCCCCTGATCTGTCCAAGTACATTGGAGTTAAGATAACCATAAGCACGAAGTCCTGCCGCCATACCAACCGTATAGGCAATCCCCCACCGTGCAAACCAACTCAATTTTTTAAAAAGGCTCAGCAACATCATAATCCCCAACGCAAAGGGGATCAAATAGATCAAATGCATATCATGACCTTTATCGATCCCGCCTTCTGGAAAAATTGATGAGGAAATCATCCCAAAGAAATTGTAGATCCCATACCAAAATCCATCTGAATATTGAGTGGATGGCCAGAGCCGTCCAAACAAATTAGGCTGGATCTGTGTCCAAAAGAACATGGACGTCCAATATCCTGCAGAAACACCTACAAAGATATGTTCTGCAATTTTATAAAATGGATTATCCTTATACAGGAATGAAAAGATCGCCAGCGTTAAGAAGACTGCGACCCAGGCACCAAATATTTCACCAAACATCATGTACTCCTTAATACTTTTTTGAACGATTACGTTCTATTAAATAACCAACATTTCCCAAGACGATAAAAAGAACGATCACCAAATGAGCAATAGACTGGGCATCCATACCACTGGTTCCAATCCCCGGAACACCAATGAGTTTTTCATATTCTGCTGCACCAGGCATTCCTGCCAAGATTCCCTGTACCTGACCCGATGCAACATAAGGCATCACTTCATTCACTTGAATAGAAGTTGTTCCTGTACTCATGGGTACATTTGTAGGGTCTACAGCATACTGGACCCATTCAATTGTTCCCGGATATCCAGCAGAGGCCGAAAAGAGAAAATCAAAATCTTCAAATCGGTTCACACCCTCCATCATGGGAATTTCAGTAACTTTTGTTCCTTTTGCATCGATGGTGTAAAGTTTTCTGATATTACTTACAATACCTTTAACGACAGCTTCATTTCCCGGGCGAAATCCCAGTAAAACATAATCTTCGCCATAGGTCAATCCATATTCGTCACGCCCCACCAAATTTAAGGCATCAGACGCTAAAAATTGCCCATCAGGCCAAAGGCAGGTAACATAGACTTTATGTTTATTTTTAAATAAATGGCGCAAAATAGATAAAACCATGGGATGAATTTCAGGTTTTGTGCTGGGACCATATTCACATGAGACCAATACCTTGGATCCATGGGGCAAAGCATCAATCGTATCGTAAACCTGTTGTGTTGTTGGTGTCGCCCTAATGGGTAATCCCATTGGGAAAAATAATGGTAAAATCACCGCCAAAGCGATAACCAGGAAGATCCAACGTCGATCCACTGAACTCATTTTTATAATCAAATCAGTTATGTATTTCATCATTATTCTCCAATATAGGATTTTTCAATTCCGAGAATATATCGGATTGACGTTGAAAAAATACCCAAACCAATACCCATCATGATGGATCTAGTACCAGCAACATTTGGATTCATATAAATCCATTCTTGCAGATGAGGTAAATAGAAAATCCCAGGTTGATCCAAGGGCCAACCCATGGAGGAACCAGCGGAAGTGACTATGATGATTCCCACAGAAACAAAAATAGCCGTGTATTGTTTATTTTTGAAAACTGAATTAATAACGACCCCCCCAATCAGTACCAAAAGATACATAATAAACCAACTGGAAATGCTACTACCCAATGGAACTCGACCAATCATAATAATAATCCCAGCGACGAGAAGCAAGGTTGCTTCAAAATTCCGGATTCGAAAAGCACGGTATGATGCAGATGCAACAAAGAAAGCGAGTAATGCAAACATAGTTGCCCCGAGCGGTGCGAACATATACGTAAAGATCCATTTAAAAAGAGTACCATCAGCCGTTACGTGTGTTCCCCAGGCAACATCAGGGTTCCCTTTGTAAAAAAACCCGGCAATAATTGCCAATATAAAGCCACCAATAGCAAACAGGCTGTATTGCCAGCCCTTTTTCTTTCGGAGCACTTTCTGCATTTGCATTTTAAGCAAATTGAATCCGCCGAGAAAAATAGCGAAACTGGCGAGAATATCGAACCATTGCGTCGCATCGTCATCTACGAAAGCTTTAATGTTCGGTTCGTCAACGAACCACCCAAACAGGGTAAGTGAGCCAATAACGGCTACAATCAAAATTGGGATATGTCTTTTCCAAAGCATAAAACTTTTCCTTATTTCACCGTGAGAAATTCAAGAATACTAAAATCAATCATTCCACCATCATGAAGAAAGCGTAGAATGACTCCAAATAAGATCAAAACAATCACAATCACTTTGATCATATCCTGTCCCTTCACGCCGCCAATCAGTTCCGGCCGTTGTGATAAATAGGCACTGGCTGCGAAGAATTCTTCACCGATCAACGTGTAATCGCAGGCAGTCACAAAAAATGGTATCTGGGCCTGTGATGCTGTGCCGGCGATCTGGATTGCACCAATGGAATTACCTGTTTCCGCAAGAATCAAAGATTCAGCATAGAATTTTCCCATATACATACAAGCAGCAGGTTTTTCACGAACCATGATCCCATTCACTCCGGCAGCATAGGCAAATTGCTCATCGGTCAAATAATGCACCATATCTTCATGAAACATATCCGGCCGACCTTCGAGCAAATAAGATTCCTTACACGCTTCCTGGGCAGCTTTCATGACGATGGCACGAGAAACTGGGACATTCAGGGTTGTTTCGTATCGCGCCGTCATTCTTGAAACATGACCCAATACAATAACACCGGCAACGGTTTCAACTTGATCCATATCCATAATGCCAGGAACGTACAATACAGGTTTCCCCATTTCCGTGGAACGCCCCACAGCTTCCTCCACTGCTTTTAATCCAGGGATATCTCTTAAAAAGATTTCTTCTCCGCGACGTGCTTTTCGGATGAAAAACATGAGGGTTCCAGAGAAGGTCATAATGGCCAGGAACATCACAAGTCGTTCTGTGATAAAGAACGGGTGCCCCATGAACCAATAGATCAGGAAGGAAAGTGTGATCCCTCCTACCCCCATCATAAAATCACGATCATTCATGATTATCTCCATTTACGATCTTCGCATCGGTTTCTAATGCTTCGATCATTTGTAGTAATAATTCTATGTTTTCAGGTTCTTCAAAAACCTGGACTGTGCGGTAATAATTTTCTGATTGGATAAATACATTTAGGATTGGTCCTAAAAAGACCAGGGCATGACTCCCAAGGAGTGTTAATGGTTTTGTCATTTCCAAAAAGAAGACGGCAGGGGTGACAAAACCGGAACCGTGGATCTTTTTGGCGATTCTTTCAAGAAATAATTTATCTTGATCATCCAAGGAAAGATGTGCCGGATGAGACTCGGATACCAGTAATTTCTTTATACCACTAAACATTATTATCCTAATTCCTTGTCTTAATCCTAATTCTTAATCCAGTCTAATCCGTCTCAACCATTTCAAGATTAGCCCGCGGTATGGAAAAAACATCATTGTCAATTTTGACTTTTGCTACACGAACCATCGTTTCAGATTCCATTTGCTGAAGTTCTGGCGGTAAACTCATTACTTCACCCATTCTACCAAAATATGGTGCACGAATAACACGAACCAAGCTACCTTTTCCGATTCCTTTTTCTTCAGATTCATAAACGGGTGTGTCAGGGATTTCACTTTCTTGTAAGGGAATCACAATTTCGGGGCGAATCACCCCAGCACGGATCTGTGTAGCACCATTGATGGAGACGAATTTACCATCATGCTCTTTTAATAAATCAAATGTTCTGCTCCCCATGCGAATGTTTCCATACCCTTCAGTTAAAACAAGTGAGGTAACTAGGTCTTCCGACCCAGTAATCGCCACGCCCAAGGTATATCCCAATATTTCTTCAAGGTCATAATAATTAAATCCACCTACAACCACACCGGCTATTTGTAAAGCTAAAGCTTTTTTATACGTTTCAAGGCTGATAAAAGAGCCACCCACAACAATTTTACCTTGATGAGCTTCATTCAATAAATCTGCTGTTAATTCCTGCTCACGATCTGTTACAATGATTTCCATATATCCACGGCTTTCTCCACCAATTCCAAAAATTCCCTGGATAAATGCCGCATCGGATTCTATTATAACGCCTTCCTCAGGAATAATGTTTTTTACGATCCCAGTCATATATGCATCCACTTCAACAGGAATAGGTGCATCCCGCATCACAATTTGTCCCGTTACGCCAGAAATAGATTCAATGGTCCCATCAATGGGTGATTTCACATCTGATTTAAAAAAACCAAACATTCCTTCCGTTTGAGCTAACATATCACCTTTTTTTACAGAATCTCCTTCACTAAAGAGCATGACATTCGGAACGTCAGCCGGTCCGATGTTGAGAAAATTTGCCACCTTAACCATTTGAACATTGCCAGGCAAATCCGTTTTTGCAACAATGTCATTGGGTTCCAGGTGGTCTCCAACTTGCTTCGTTACTTCGCCCTTAATAGGAAGGCGACGATTCTTCGTAACTTTTGTGTGATGTAATACTTTAAGTCCGGGTGTATATGCGTGTGCCATTACTTGGATTAAGACTAGTTAGATAAGTATTTTGAATTGGAGTTGTGTTGCTGTTTATTTTGGGTAAGGAATTTGGATTAAGATTTGGAATTGGGAAATGCTTCATCGTTGATCGAGTGATATTGTGTTTTAATTTATTGTTCATCCTAATCCTTACTCCTTATATCAATCTTAATTCCTAATCCTGTTTGGGATATTCATTAACAGCTTCCGACCAACTTTTTAATGCGACTAATCTATTTTCAGAATCAGTGGGAATTGTAATCGGTCGATTGCGACCATCCAAAATCAATCCAACCACACCGCCATAAACGGTCGTTTCGATAGGTTCGCCCTTTCCTGCGCCAATATCCATTTTATTTGAAGGCGTTAATACTGCTTTGATGGGTTCATAGGGAGCATCGATTCGGAAGAGCTCATCTTTTTTCAATTCATGACGAATTTTATTTCCGTCCGGCATAGAGAATTCTGCAGTAAGAACAATGGCGCCCGCTTTTGCTTTTCCAACGGGTGTAATACAAGTGCCAAGGCGAATTAAACAATCTTTATGAAATACTTCAAGGGCAGCGATCCGTGCTTCTTCGGATAAATCTTCCTTTTCTATATTGGCCAGAACGCCCAATTGCGGCATCATAAATATGGAATCAACGGCGAGTTGTGTAATACCTTCGGGATTGAAGGAATCAATAAGCATTCTTGCACACTGAGCTCGGCGCGGTGCATGGCTTAATACACCTCCGGAACCTACGAGAAGATCCAAGTCCATCATATTCACAAGAGATTCACCGGAACTGGATTGATCAAAAGCATCAGAAATGGTTCTTTCTTTCTGTATTCCTTTTAAACTGGTGGCAAATTCCTTGTGCTGTATGAATGAGAGTCTTAATGCTTCTCGGGCAATGGCTTGCTCAATAATTAATTCTTCCAGGGATTGGGGAACCGTTGTGGGTCGAATCATTTTATTTCCGATCCGGTTTGTCAATTCTTTTCGGTCAATATCAAAAGGAACCCAGCGAAGAACATTATCCAACCCGGATTCTACTAATACATTACAGATGGAATAACTCATACCAAGATTAGCACTCACTGTCCGATTGAACTTGCCCTGAAAAACAGAAAAAATATCTGTTGTTGCACCGTCAATATCAACACCCACAACCGTGATATTTTCTTTTTCTGCAATCATT
>DQOT01000077.1 GCA_015658495.1 Fidelibacterota bacterium
CAAGCTCCACATTCGTAAGTTTTTTTGTTTGTGGGATGATGGGTAAATTTGGGTATAGTTTTTTTCAATTTTATACCCATTGTAATTGTGGTTAAATCTGTAATTTTATAACCTTCATTTTTTCTATTATTTAACAAGTGAGCCAGGGTTGAAACATCAAAAGAATTTATTCTTAATCGGGGGTAACGAAGACCGAAAACCAAAGGGAGAATTGCTGTCACATTTTATATCTCTTTGTGGTCAATCTCCACACATAATCGTTATTTCTGGCGCATCGGCAGTTCCTGAACAAGTTGCTAATGATTATCATGATATCTTTCTAAAGATGGGTGCATCCAGGGTTGATCGTATTCTTTTTCAGGATCGCAAAGATGGTGTTCATAAAGAGAACTTTGATCTCCTGGAAAAAGCCGATGGCGTTTTTATTACGGGAGGAAACCAAGTTAAACTGGTGGGAATAATGGGCGGGATGCCTTTCCATAAAAACTTAGTTGATAAAATATCAAATGGATTGGTTTATGGTGGCACCAGTGCTGGCGCATCGATTGTAAGCCGAATTATGATCGCCGGAGGGCGCGGATCATTTAACCCAAGAAAGAATACCGTTAAAATATCGGGTGGACTAGGCATATTGGATGGGGTAATAATTGATCAACATTTCAGGGAAAGAAATAGGCTCTATCGTTTAGCCACTGCAGTTTCAACCAATCCCGGTGAATTAGCAATCGGCATTGATGAAAACACAGCGCTTCATATAGTGGATGATCATTTGTGTCAAGTCTATGGCTCAAATTCCGTGACTGTATTGGACGGTGAAGAAATGGAATACACAGCATTCAGTGAAACATCTGGATCGGACCCAATAACCATGTGTGGAATGAAATTCCATGTTTTAACAAAGGGGTTTGGGTATGACCTGGCCAAGCGCGTGCCCATTATATCTGATAAATTAGAATTCATTAATAAAAAACAAAATTTAAGTGAAGTTGTATTATGATTTATATGGCCATTGAGAACATACAAGTTTTATCAGGACCAAATTATTGGAGTTTACGACCCTGTATTCAAATGCGCCTGGACATTGGCCAACTTGAAGAAAAACCAACAAGTAAATTGGATCAATTTTATGAGCGCTTAAAAGAAACATTACCTTCTTTGTATGAACATCGATGTAGTATAGGAACCCCGGGCGGTTTTTTCGAACGAGTAAAAGATGGAACATGGATGGGTCACGTAGTTGAGCATGTAGCCTTGGAATTACAGACTCTTGCCGAAATGGATACGGGTTTTGGTCGAACGAGGGAAACCCAAACCCCCGGTGTCTATAATGTTGTTTTTTCTTATGTTGTGGCGGAAGCCGGTAAGCGCGCAGGGAAACTATCCGTAGACTTTTGTGAGAACATCATCGATGGTAACGATCCAAAACTTGATGAAATAATCCAAGAATTAAAAGTACTACGGGAAGAATACAAACTGGGACCAAGTACATCTTCTATTGTAGATGAGGCTGTAAAACGCGGCATTCCATTTTTCCGCTTAAACCGTGGCTCTCTAGTTCAGTTAGGTTATGGGAAAAATCAAGAGCGAATTCGCGCCACCATGACAAGCCAAACTGGAAGCCTTGCTGTTGACTTTGCCCAAGATAAATGGGAAACCAAAAGCCTGTTAGAATACCAAGGTATTCCGGTTCCAAAAGGAGTAGAAACAAGTCGTTACGGGAGAGCTAAGGATGCGGTTAAAAAGATTGGATACCCTCTTGTAGTAAAGCCTTCTGATGGAAACCATGGACGCGGCATTACAATAGGTGTAAATAATAATGATCATTTTGAGATCGCCTATCATGCTGCAATGAAACAGTCAAAAAATGGATATGTAATTATTGAGCAAATGTTAGATGGTGCAGATTTTAGGTTTCTTGTTATTAACGGAACTTTGGTTGCTGCAGCAAAAAGAATTCCTGCCCACGTTAAAGGAAATGGAAAACTTTCAATCCAAGAGCTCATTGATACAGAAAATGAAAATCCGCTTCGTGGATATGGGCACGAAAATGTTTTGACAGAAATTGATATTGACTCCCAAACAGAACGTCTTATCTCCGATGCTGGATACACCCTGGATTCTGTATTAGATAAGGGTGAGATCCTTTATTTAAAGACCACAGCAAATTTGTCTACGGGCGGAACCGCTATTGATATATTAGATTCTGTTCATCCTGCAAATGTACATATTGCAGAGCGAGCTATAAAAATTATCGGCCTGGATATTGGTGGTGTGGATATTGTAGCACCGGATGTCACAACGCCCTTACCGGAAAACGGTGGTGGGATTGTCGAGATTAACGCTGCGCCAGGATTTAGAATGCACCTTCAACCCACCGAGGGATTGGCAAGAAATGTGGCTGAACCTGTTATTGATATGCTTTTTCCTCCTGGTAAATCTTCTACTATTCCCATTATTGCCATTACAGGTACCAATGGAAAAACAACCACCACGAGGCTCATTGACCACATATTCAAATTGGCGGGGAATACTGTTGGTATGTGTACAACCGAAGGTGTTTATATCAAAAATAGAATGATTTATCAAGGAGACATGACGGGGCCCATGTCCCACAAAATGGTTTTAACAGACCCAACAGTTGACCTTGCGGTTCTAGAATGTGCCCGGGGTGGGATGCTTCGGGCCGGGCTTGGATTCAAAACCTGTGATGTGGGTGTGGTCACAAATGTGAGTGAAGACCACCTAGGGCTTCGTGGAATCCATACTGTTGATCAACTGGCACGAGTAAAAAGTATCATTCCTGAAATTGTAAAACAAGATGGTGTTACAGTATTAAACGCAGATGATGATCTTGTTAGGGCCATGTCGGAAAAAACAAAAGGTAAAATCATCTATTTTTCATTGGATTGGGAAAACAACTCTACCGTATCTAATCATTTAAAAGATGGCGAAACGGCTGTTGTGTTTGATGATGGTTGGCTATGTATGATGAAGGGCCAATGGAAATATCCAATAGTAGACGTTAAGGATGTTCCTCTCACATTTGGTGGAAAAGCAAAATTCAATATTTTGAATGCTTTGTCTGCGGCTGGGGCTGCTATTGGGTTGGGTCTAAAACTAGAAAACATTAAGGCCGGCCTTGTAACCTTCTTCCCGAGTCACGCACAAACACCGGGTCGATTAACCATGACAGATATGGGCGATTTTAATGTACTTGTTGACTACGCTCATAATAAAGCCGGATATGATGCTTTAATTGATTTTGTCTCCTCCTACAATCCCGAAAAAACGATTATGACACTCTGTGTTCCCGGTGATCGGCGTGATGAAGATTTTGAAAGCATAGCTGAATCATGCGCAAATAATGTAGATACAATCGTTCTTTTTGAATCCTATTTGCGCGGATTGGAAGAGGGTGAAATATCTGACAAATTGAAAAAATATCTCATGAAGTATGGCATGGAGGATGATCAAATTATCATTATTTATGATGAGCAGTCAGCGGTACAATATTGTTTAGATGTGGGTGGACAGTATGACTTTGTTATCCTTTCAAACTATGATGTTGACGATACTCATTTCAAAATACAGGCACACAAGGAAAAACTAGAACAAGAAAAATCAGCTTAATGGCACAACAGCAAAAACTCATAATTCATGGTGGGGCCGGATCTCTTGAGGGAAACATTGAACGGGAAGAAGCCATCCGTCAATCATTGCAGTCCATTTGTGAAAAAACCTACGCCTTCCTTCTAAGATCATCGGCCAATGAGGCGGTTATTTATGGGATCAAGCTTTTGGAAGATGATCCTTTATTTAACGCCGGTACCGGCTCAAAAATCCAAAACGATGGGCAGATCCGTATGTCCGCCGCTTTCATGGATGGGCAGAAAAAAAGCTTTTCCGGTGTGATCAATATTCAACATGTGCAGCACCCGATCCTGGTGGCAGAAAAACTGCAGGAATATGAGCATACTGTTCTTTCCGGAGACATGTCCATCCAGTTTGCCCGGGAGTCAGGATTCCCGGAATATGATCCATTAACCCAGGAACGTTTTAACGAATTTCAATCAAAAAAAACGGGAACCACCGGAACAGTGGGCGTGGTTGCGCTGGATTTAAATGGATATATTTCTGCTGGAACATCAACCGGTGGCGTTGGCGGTGAAATCCCCGGCCGGGTGAGTGATTCACCAACTGTGGCCGGAAATTACGCTAATGAGTTCGCCGGAGTATCTTCCACTGGAATCGGTGAACATATTGTGAATTCTGCCGTTGCTGCTAAAATTGTAACACGTGTGGAAGATGGTATGACGCTAGAGTGCGCTGTAGATAAAAGCATAAAAGAGGGTCAAGAAAACGATGACCATTTTGGTGTAATATGCATTACATCTACAGGAGATATAGTGTCAAGTAAAACAAAAGATACGGTTTTTTATTCCTTCCATGATGGATCCGGAATAAAAACTTTTTAATTCAAAACAGTTATGAATAAAGATCAATTACAATCTTCTATAAACACATTTTGGGACAACCACATCCTCTCCACTCTCATTGATTATATCAAGATTCCAAATAAGTCACCAGCCTTTGATTCAAATTGGAAATCGAATGGCCACATGGATCGGGTTTTGGATTGCTTTCTTGATTTTAGGTGAACCACCAATATTTTTAACACCTAAATCACAACAAAAGTGATGTTCCGTAGCGACTTTATCCCATAACCGCCACCTATTGTAGTGAATCCTATAAGTAATGTGGTGAGAAAGTAGTCTGATTAACTTTTTAGCTAAAATAGAGCCAAACGACCCTATTTTTTCAGATATCGGTAAAGCGTAGCCTTGGAAACACCTAAAATATCACAGATATCCGTAAATGGATTGGATGGTATCATATGATGAAGCATCTTAAACCGAATTAGAAAGCACTCTGTAGCGGTTCAGAGCCTATTGGACAGATTGAGTTAATTTAGAATGAGAGTGTTTTGGTTAACTTGAATGAGTAAAAAGGAGACTAAAATGCATCAAAGTTCATTAGTGGAACAACGTGTAAAAGAGATTAAGAGATAACTACAAAAAGGATATGAGAAAAACTCCAGAATTAGATTATTCTGAAATAGCAGATAAACTGGATGATATAGATACCAGTGAAATATTTAAATCTTTAGAGGAAGTAATTGATGCTATTCCAGGTGCTCTTGAAAAATTAAAAAGTATTGATGGCGAAGTAGAAAAACTGGAGTACTACATTGAATTAATGGCCATTGCTCAAAAACTGGACAATTTTAGAGAGGGTAAAGAAGACCCTAATTAGAATGAATATAGCCCCACATTCGTGGATTGTTTGTGGGATGATGGGTAGATTTGGGAAACTAAGGGAGTAATCGGATGCGTGCTATTGGAAATTTTATTTGGTTCTTATGTGGTGGAGTTCTCATGGGCATAGGATGGTGGTTTGCAGGTATATTAATGTATATGACTGTTATAGGTATACCATGGGGAAAATCATGTTTTGTAATTGGAAAATTTTCTTTTTTCCCTTTTGGTAAAGAGGCTATTAGTAGAAAAGAATTGACTCAAAATGATGATATAGGAACAGGGTCAGCGGGTACGCTTGGAAATGTAATATGGTTTATTTTAGGTGGTTGGTGGTTAGCAATTGGGCATCTGGTTGCAGCGGTTATTAATTTTATCACTATCATAGGTATTCCATTTTCACTTCAACATTTAAAATTAGCAGGAGTTTCTTTAGCACCTGTTGGGAAAACAATTGTATCAAAAGAGGTGGCTGAAGCAGCGAGGAAAAAAAATGCGGAAAAAATTGTTGATGAATTACATTCTAAATGATTAATCGCATCAAACCACTACTATTATTTATTGGGTTGGCTAAAAGGAAGGGGTTATGGAAAACAACAAAATTATTTTAAAGTATTTTGGTGGGGGCATTTTTTATTTTATTGCAATACTATTTGCAATATTTCTCATTAAAACCGAGTTGTGAAAGTAGTTTGTCTTTATGGGTGATCCATCATCGGCAAATACCATGCTTTTTTGGATCAGCTTAATTGGAGTTTTTATATTTGGTTGGCTTGGCTCGGTAA
>DQOT01000128.1 GCA_015658495.1 Fidelibacterota bacterium
AATGAAATCATATGATGAATTGTTTAATTGGTCTGTTAAACATAGTCCTGACTTTTGGGCACAGATCTGGGATTTTTGCGAAATCAAACATTCGATTCCATATACAGAAGTGGTCGATGATGTTAAAAAAATGCCCGGTGCAAAATGGTTTTCAGGTGCCAAACTGAATTATGCAGAAAACCTGCTTCGATATCGGGATGACCATCCTGCAATCCACTTTAAGGGTGAAGGTCAACCGGTTCGATCCCTGACCTATCAAGAATTATTTGTTGAAGTTGAAAAGTTGGCGCATTCTCTTCGGGAATTTGGTGTACGAAAAGGAGATCGCGTTTCCGGATTCATTCCCAATATTCCAGAAGCGATTATTGCCATGCTGGCTTCTGCTTCCATTGGGGCAATTTGGAGTTCTTCTTCACCGGATTTTGGAATCAAAGGTGTCCTGGATCGATTTGCACAAATCGAACCAAAAATCATTTTTGCTGCAAATGGGTATTTTTATAATGGGAAAACATTCGATTCTTTAGACAAACTTCAGGGGATACTGACCAATCTTCCCAGCGTTGAAAAGGTTGTAGTCGTGGGCTATACCAAAGAAAATCCTGATATTTCTCAAATTGAAAACGCTATTTTATACTCTGATTTTACCTCGAAGTCTCCATATCCATTGGAATTTGAACAACTTCCTTTCGATCATCCACTTTATATCATGTACTCATCCGGGACAACCGGGCTTCCAAAATCCATTGTTCACTCAGCCGGCGGCACGCTGATTCAACATATGAAAGAATTGCAACTTCATTGCGATTTAACTCGAGACGACACCATTTTTTATTTTACAACCTGCGGATGGATGATGTGGAATTGGCTGGTTTCTTCTCTTTCTGTAGGTGCCACTGTGGTTCTGTTTGATGGCTCGCCTTTCCACCCGAATGGGAATGCCATGTGGGAGATGGCAGATGAGTTAGATATTACTGTTTTTGGCACAAGTGCCAAATTTATTGATGCTTGCAAAGATGCGAGAATTCGCCCGGTTGAAGCGGTAGACCTGACATCCCTCCGTACAATTTTATCCACAGGATCGCCGCTCGTTGACGAATGTTTTGACTATGTGTATAAGCATGTTAAACAGGATGTACTTCTCGGATCGATCTCCGGTGGGACTGATATCATTTCCTGTTTCGCCTTGGGAAATCCAATGCTCCCTGTCGTTCGGGGTGAACTCCAGTGTCGCGGACTGGGCATGGATGTCCATGCTTATAATGCAACAGGCCAATCTATGATCAATGAAAAAGGTGAATTGGTTTGTATCTCAGCATTCCCTTCCATGCCGATCCATTTTTGGAATGATCCGGAGGGTATCAAATACCAGAATGCGTATTTTGGGACTTTCCCCGGAATTTGGTATCACGGTGATTTTATTCGTCTGTCTCAACATGGCGGAATCAAGATCTTTGGACGCAGCGATGCTACACTGAATCCCGGCGGTGTCCGGATTGGAACAGCAGAAATTTATCGTGTGGTGGAAGCAATGGACTTTGTGGAAGACAGTCTGGTGATCGGACAGGAATGGGAAGGTGATCAGCGTGTAATTTTATTTTTAAAAATGAAGGACGGTTTTATACTGAGTGATGAATTGATTGTGGAGATCAAATCCCAAATACGCTCCAACTGCTCACCACGACATATCCCGGCTAAAATCCTTGAGACAAAGGGAATCCCCTATACAATTAACTTGAAAAAAGTGGAAATCGCTGTAAAAAAGATCATCCAAGGGAAAGATGTAACCAACCGCGATGCATTGGCAAATCCGGAAGTTTTGGATTTTTATAAAAATATTCCCGAATTACAA
>DQOT01000180.1 GCA_015658495.1 Fidelibacterota bacterium
AACGAATTAATAATGAATCAGATGATTATGCATTGTACCAGTTCATTCGTCCGGGAAAAGCTTCCTGTAATTACGGTTTATTATATAAAAGAGAAATGGTCATCTTTGATCCGAGTCGGAACATTGAGTTTTATCAATCCTTTGCGAATGAAAACGACGCCAAAATTGTTCGGACCTTTGAAACCCATCTTCAGGCTGATTACATCAGCGGCAGCATGCAAATCTCAAACGTAACAGGAGCTGAAATCTTGGCACACGCTGGAGATTTCAGCGCATCGTCTTTCCAATTTAGTCAAGTAAATGACTGTGAAACATATACTATTGATACTAACGGTCCGGATATTCGTGTGATACATACACCAGGCCACACACCTGGAAGTACAAGTTATATCATTGATGACAAATATTTTCTTTCCGGCGATACCATGTTCATTAATTCAATTGGGCGACCGGACTTGGGAGGTAAAGCAAAAGAGTGGTCAGTCATGCTCTATGATACGCTTACCAATAAGGTTAAGAATATGGATGAAAATTGGAGTGTGCTTCCTGGACATTTTATGCATTGGAATGAAGCCAATAAAGATTTAGTATTCACTGAAAAATTAGGAAAAGTAAAAGCAAATAATGCGACTGTTTATGGTATTGAGTCACAGGAAATATTTACACAATATGTGATGGATAACATGCAAATATCTCCAGACGTTTATTCTAAAATTCGGAAAGTCAATTACGGTTGGCTAAATGTGAATATTGATGAGGCTGAGGTCATGGATTTAGGAAAAAATGAATGCGCAGCAATGTCCTATACTGAGATACAAAAAAGATAGTATGAATTACGGATTTGTCATAGATAATCGTAAGTGCATTGGCTGCCATGCATGTACGGTTGCGTGTAAGTCTGAACATGATATTCCCCTTGGTGTAAATCGAACTCATGTTAAATATATTGAGAAAGGTATTTTCCCAAATAGCACACGGGAATTTTCTGTCCATCGCTGTAATCATTGTGCGGATGCACCTTGCGTTGAAATTTGTCCCACAACAGCACTTTACACCAGGGCTGACGGCATTGTGGACTTTGACAATGACCGCTGCATCGGCTGCAAGAGTTGCATGCAGGCCTGTCCCTACGATGCCCTTTACATTGACCCCGATACAAATACGGCGGCCAAGTGCAACTACTGCGTCCACCGGCTTGATGGCGGCTACGAGCCTGCCTGCGTTATCGTTTGCCCCGTAGAAGCTATCATTTCCGGGGATTTGGATGAACCCAATTCCCAAATTGCTCAATTGGTAGCCAACGAAGATACCATGACACGCAAGCCGGAAAAAGGAACTATCCCAAATTTGTATTATCTGAATGGTACCCATGAAATGCTGGATCCTTCTGCAACTAAGCAGGATGGAAACTATGTCTGGTCCGAGCAGGTCACCGGTGTAGGGCATTACGCCAAATATGCTGATAAAAGATCGTCCGAAGCTGATATGGATTCACTGTTAATTCAAATGGCAATGGAAGGATCAGCAGAAACTGGTAAGCCCTTCGATCAACGTGCAATTGATAAAGTCTCAAAGGAAATTCAACAGGATGTGGACAGTCAGGAAGCCCGGCGAGTGTATGACAGTCCCAATAAGGGTGTTTTGTGGGGCTGGGAAGTGCCGGCATATGTTTGGACTAAAGCCATCGCTACCGGTACGTTTCTAATGATGGCAGTTTGGTATATTTTTAATGGCAGTATTGATCCTTCTTTAGAATTAAATGGACTAATTACAACTCTCGTATTTATGGGTTTAACCGGCGCATTCTTGGTAAAGGATTTAGATCGTCCAGACCGTTTTTTCTATGTGCTTCTACGACCTCAATGGAATTCCTGGCTTGTCCGCGGCGCATATATCATTACCGGATTCGGCGGAATTGTGACGCTTAAAATGCTTGATAATTATTTCAAATTAGGACTGAGTTGGCTTTGGATTCCTGGAATGGTTTTTGCCATCTTGGGTGCAATCTATACGGCATTTTTATTTAATCAAGCTCGTGCACGAGATCTTTGGCAGACACCTATTGTGTCAGCAATTCATATGCTCGTACATGCAGTCATGGCCGGCTCCATAGTCATGATGGTAATTTCACCGGATACTATTGAATGGATGGCGAAAAGTTTATTTTGGGGTATAGTCTTAAGTATGGTCATTTTAGCAAAAGAAATCTTATTACCCCATGACACAAAAGATACTCGGAAGGCTATTCAGCTTATGACAAAAGGTTATTACTCCAAACATTTCTGGTCCGGAGTTATAATTGGATACATAATCCCGCTGATCATATTACTTACACTAAGCCGAGACTGGTTTTTTATTGCCGGTGGATTTGTCTTAATTGGAATATTTTTAACAGAATTTGTACGCATACGTGTGCCTCAATTGATACCATTGAGTTAAGGATCGCCACCAAGACTCTATGACATGAAGAAAAACCTATAATAGATTTTGTGTATGTGTGGCAAATAGAGAAAAATAATGAAACGTAGTTGGATAGAAACATTTTCAGAATCATTGGGTCTCATCGATAAAATATCGGATAGACCGGATTGGTCGGAAGACTTTGTTATGGAAGGTCCGCGGGAGTTGTATAAATATCCCGATCCCAGTGAATGGGATGACTTTATTGAATTAGATGCACTGGCTTGGCCGGAGAAAAAGGAAAGGCATTATTCCATCGTTCCTACAACGTGTTTCAACTGTGAGTCCGCCTGTGGATTGCTGGCTTATATTGATAAGGAGACCAATAAAGTTCGAAAGTTTGAGGGGAATCCCCATCATCCTGGAAGTCGCGGACGGAATTGTGCCAAAGGTCCGGCGACTATTAACCAAATCAACGATACAGAACGAATTCTCCATCCGCTAAAGCGGAAGGGGGAGCGTGGGTCCGGTGAATGGGAGCGGATCACCTGGGACCAAGCTCTTGATGAGATCTCTGAGAAAATCGCTGCATCTATACACAAGCGAAAAGACGGAGTAGTTTATCACGTTGGTCGCCCCGGACACGAAGGTTACGCCGAACGAGTCCTGAAAGCTTGGGGTGTGGATGGCCACAATTCCCACACGAATATCTGTTCTGCCGGTGCCAGAACTGGTTACGCCTTGTGGCAAAAGTTTGATCGTCCCAGTCCGGACCATACAAATGCGGAAGTGATTCTACTGGCCTCGTCTCATTTGGAAACAGGGCACTATTTTAATCCTCACGCACAACGGATCATGGAAGGGATGATGAAAGGTGCCAAGCTGATTGTCATTGATCCGCGCCTGTCTAATACAGCATCTATGGCGGATGAATGGATGCCTACTTATCCGGGTAGTGAGTCTGCACTGTTCATGGCTATGGCCAAGATTATTCTGGATGAAGAGTTATACGATCGGCATTTTATGGAGAACTGGGTGAACTGGGATGAATATCTTAAGAATCTTCATCCGGACGACCCGGTAGAGTTCGACCAATTCATTAAACGGTTGAGCGAAGAGTGGGCAGAATACACGCCTGAATATGCGGCCAAGGAAGCTCAGATTGATGCGGAGCAAATTATTCGCGTGGCGTGATTGATCGGTAGAGCCGGCAGTAAGTTTTCATCACATGTCTGGCGCGGTGCTTCCATCGGGAATCTTGGGGGCTGGCAGGTATCCCGGACGCTCCATCTGCTGAATGTGCTCACCGGCTCGGTTGGGACAGAAGGAGGGACATCCCCCGGCGGATGGAATAAATTTCACCCCACCTTTTTTGATACTCCTCCCGATCCCGATGCCTGGAATGAATTGATCTGGCCCAAAGAATACACTCTATCTCATTATGAAATGAGTGAAATATTACCCCACATGCTCAAAGATAATCGTGGTTCTCTTGACGTCTATTTTACGCGTGTTTTCAATCCCGTATGGACTTACCCCGATGGTTTCACTTGGATTGAAATGTTATCCGATAGTGAGAAAATCGGTTGCCATATTGCTTTGACTCCAACTTGGAATGAAACCGCCTTTTTCGCGGATTATGTACTTCCCATGGGCCACGCATCTGAGCGGCACGACATCAATTCCTATGAGACTCAGGCTGGCGTCTGGATCGCCTTTCGACAACCGGTTCTGCGTGAAAAAGCGCGCCGAGATGGGAAAGAAATTGAGTTCACTTACGAAGTAAATCCCGGTGAAGTATGGGAAGAGGATGAATTTTGGATCGAGCTATCCTGGCGCATTGATAAGGACGGCGATCTCGGCATACGTGATCATTTTATGAGCCCTTATCGCAATGGCGAAAAAATCAACGTTGATGAATATTATCAATATATTTTTGAGCATACGAAAGGCTTACCCGAAACAGCAGAAAAAGAAGGACTGACTCCTCTGGAATACATGAGAAAGTTTGGCGCCTTTATGGTCGAAACTGAAGTGTATGGTAAAAATGAAACTAGCTTATCCAATGAAGAGATGGTTGGAACATCAGTTAGAGAAAATGGCCAGATAGAAAAAGACGAACAAACTATAGGCGTTCAAATTGATGGTCAGAATTACACAGGATTTCCCACACCTTCTAAACGACAGGAAATTTACTCCCAGACTATGGTGGACTTTGGCTATCCGGAACACGCCACTCCGGGATATCGCATTAAAAGTCATGTTCATCCTGATGAAATGGATAAGAGTAAGAATGAATGCGTGCTTTTGCCCAATTTTCGTCTACCGACTCACATCCATTCCCGGTCTGCCAATTCCAAGTGGCTGGCAGAGATTGCCCACCGGAATCCCATCTGGATTCACTCTAAAGATGCACAGCGGTTAAGTGTAAGGGATGGTGATCTTCTTAAAATCACAACTGAAATCGGCTGGTTTGTGGATAAGGTTTGGGTCACGGAAGCCATTAAGCCTGGCGTGGTTGCCTGCTCCCATCACATAGGTCGCTGGCGCCGCCATCAAGACGAAGGTAACCGATTCATGACCAATACGGTGGCTATCCAAAACATGGGAGATGGAAAATGGAAGATGACGACTGTTAGTGGTGTTGAGCCGTGGAAAACAGTCGACGCTGACACCAACCGAATCTGGTGGAGAGATGGAGGCGTACATCAAAATATCACCCATGCAGCCAATCCTGATCCTATTTCCGGTGCTCACTGCTGGCTGCAGAAAGTAACTATTTCCAATCCTGATCCGGGTGAGAAATACGGAGATATTTTCGTGGATACGAACAAATCATTTGAGCATTTCAAGAAATGGAATGAATGGGCGAAGGAAAGAGAGACTCATCCGGATGGGTTGCGGCGGCCGCTGTGGATGGGACGTCCGCTTACGCCAAAAACAAAACAGTTTTATTTAGATAATTCTTAGATATATTCTATCATATTCTCTTAGCCAATTAACCTAAATCCCGCGACTGCGGGGCAAGGTTTGAGGCCGATACGATCCCGATGGAAACAACGGGATTTGCTCCCGATTTCTCCCGATATTTTCGGGTGGATGACTTGGAATGAGAAAGGATCAAACGACACACATCCGACCCCATGTGGACAGTGAGGCATATGCGCCTGCACGTCCATCCATCACCGACCAATTCGGCCGCACGTTTAATTACCTCAGAATTGCAGTTAATGAAAAATGCAATTTAAGATGTATTTACTGTATGCCCGAAGAGGGTGTACAGTTCAATCCTAAAAATGAAATTTTAACCACAGAGGAAATCTTAAGAGTCGTCAAAGTTGTCTCAGATTTAGGTGTGAACAAAATTCGATTCACGGGTGGCGAACCGTTATTAAGAGGCGATATTACAAAGCTCGTCGGAAAATCAACCACCACCCCGGGGATAGAATCTGTCCATTTGACAACTAATGGTGTTTTGCTCGATCGCTATGCAGGGGACTTGAAAGAATCCGGTTTAGCCGGTGTTAATATCAGTATTGATACCCTGAACATTGAAAAATATATACAGATCACTCGCCGGGATGAATTGGTGCGTGCTATGGAAGGGTTGGAAGCTGCAAAAACTGCCGGAATTCCATCCATTAAAGTCAATGCGGTTGCTCTGCGCGGTTTTAATGATAGTGAAATTGTAGAATTCGTTGAATTGACGAAGGATTATCCCCTAACAGTCCGCTTTATTGAATTAATGCCATTTGATGCCCACCAGATTTGGAAAACCGGAAAATTTTTCAGTGCTGAACATATCCAAAAGGAATTAAAGGATCACTTTCCAAATATAAAAATAACGACTGGAACTGCCACTGAACATTTCATTTTCCAAGTGCCTAATTATGCGGGAAAAGTTGCTGTGATACCATCATACTCGCGCAATTTATGCGGAAATTGTAACCGTATCCGTCTCACTGCGGATGGGAATATCCGAAATTGTCTGTATGCTCATAATGAATTTAATCTAAAAGAATTAATGCGTTCTGGGGGGACGGAGGAAGAATTGAAAGAGTTAATGTTGTCAGCTATGTGGAAAAAACCAATTGATGGCTGGGCAGCCCAGAAAACTGGCAGCGATAGTCGGGAGTCAATGACACAAATCGGCGGTTGATGAAAAACGGAGAAGAAATATGAAAGTATTTTCACATTTAGACGAAGATGGAAATGTCAAGATGGTAGATGTAACCGACAAAGTTTCAACCGTTCGAATTGCAAAAGCTGAAGGTAAGATAATCATGCTCCCGGAAACCATTACTGCTATTACAGATGATGCAGTTCCAAAAGGGAATGTCCTGACTACTGCTAAAATTGCCGGTATCCAAGCTGCGAAGAAGACTTCAGAATTGATACCACTCTGCCATCAGTTGAATTTGAGCTGGATTGATCTCGGATTCGACATAGAAGAGAACGGGATAGGTATCAGCTCTATCGTGAAGACAAGGGAAGCTACCGGCGTGGAGATGGAAGCGCTCACTGCTGTGTTCACTGCAGCCCTCACTATTTATGATATGTGTAAAGCCATTGATTCATCCATGGAGATTTTATGTGTAAAGCTGATCTCTAAGTCAGGCGGTCGCTCTCAGCATATGACAGACTTCAGGCCGAAAGTAGGAGTTATCACTCTTTCCGATAGCGTCGATGCCGGGAAAATAGAAGATATTTCCGGCACACTGCTCAAAGAGGGTTTTGGTGCTGACGACTGTACTGTGGAACATTACAAAGTATTATCTGACGGCTCCGTGGAATTGGAAACGACAATCTGCGAATGGATAAATGATGGAGTAGAGCTGATTGTTACTACTGGAGGGACTGGTCTTGGTCCCCGTGACTTGACGCTCTCCATAGTAGAACCCATGTTTGACTCCCGATTATCTGGTATCGAACAGGCTCTTCATGCAAGGGGTCGCAGTTCTACTTCAACAGCCATGCTCTCCCAACTAGCAGCAGGTGTAGTTGATGGTGCAATCATTATCTGTGTGCCGGGGAGCCCCGGAGCAGTGAAAGATGCACTTATTGTTCTTATTCCGAGCATTTACCACGCCTTTCATATATTAAAAGGGGGAGGACATTGACAGACTTCATTCTCCCTATTCTGTTTTGCGGAGTTGCTTTCCTTTACTCAAGCGTTGGTTTGGGAGGTGGGTCGTCCTACACTGCATTGATGGCTATATTCGGCATCAGTTTTCACATCATACCCACCACTTCATTAACCTTAAACCTGATTGTAACTTTTATAGGTATGATAAACTTCTGGCGCAAAGGGTTTGGTCGGCTCGATCTTGTTTCACCATTTCTAGTGACATCTATTCCCATGGCTTATTTAGCCGGGACTCTGAAATTGCCTGAAGGGGTTTTCCAAATATTGCTGCTAACGACACTCATTTTTGTAGTCATACGAATTTATGCATTTAAAGATCTAAGATTTTCTTTTCGATTATCAGGAATACCAAAATGGATTCTCATTTTTGGACTGGGTGCTGTTTTAGGATTTGTAGCCGGTTCAGTTGGAATAGGAGGTGGAGTATATCTGGTGCCGCTGATAATCATGTTTGGATTGGGCAGTGAAAAGGAAGCTGTAGCAGCAGGGACACTATTCGTTTGGGTGAATTCCTTGGCGGGTGTTATCGCCAAACAAGCAGAGACATTTAATATCGATTTTATTCTACCACTGGCCGGTGCTGTAATAGTAGGGGGTTTTGGCGGCTCATACTTAGGTTCCGCAAAGTACAAGGCAAAAACCATCCAGCGAGTAATGGGAATTATCATTATTGTCGCCATTGGATTGTTATTAAGGAAGATGTTATGATAGCCGTTCAAGAAGCAAGATCTATCATTCAACAACATGTTCTGCAGCTGGGAAAAGAAACTGTTAAATTGAATGATGCTGGAAATCGAGTTTTAGCCCAAGCTATCTTAGCCACTTTCCCCATGCCAAGATTTGATAATTCCGCCATGGATGGATTTGCGGTTCGAGCTGCGGATACGAAAGATGCGAGTCGATCAAATCCTAGGTCACTAAAGATGGTTAGTATCAGTTCAGCCGGAGCACCCAGTAATGTAAAGCTTCGTACGGGTGAATGTGCTCAATGTATGACCGGCGCTACAATTCCTGATGGAGCTGACACGATCATCATGGTGGAAGACACCAGTGGATTTACTGATGGAGATACAATCCAAATCTATCTGGAAGCTCAACTAGGGAAGCATATCCGAAGGAAAGGTGAAGAGATCCAGGAAAGGGATTTATTGATTCCCAAAGGATTGGTTCTAACACCAGGTGAAATTGGAACGTTAGCTACCTTTGGATACGGAAAGTTATCTGTTGCCAAAAAACCCCGAATCGCAATTTTCGGAACGGGAAATGAGTTAGTCGAACCGGGGGAGGAATTAAAGCCGGGTCAGATTTATAATTCTAATCTCTACGTCTTCGCGGAATTGGCGGAACGTTCGGGTGCGGATATCATCATGCGGGATGTAATTCAGGACGAAAGGGAATCACTGAGGACATTCTTATCGGAAGCGTTAAACAGCTGCGATGTGGTTGTCTCTTCCGGCGGTGTATCCATGGGGCGGTTTGATTATGTGCGGGATGTTTTCATGGAATTGGGTGTGAGAGAACATTTCTGGAAAGTGGCGCAGAAACCGGGCAAGCCGCTCTTTTTTGGAACAGGAGAATCCACATTGATATTTGGGTTACCGGGTAATCCAGTTTCGTCTTACATCGG
>DQOT01000044.1 GCA_015658495.1 Fidelibacterota bacterium
TCAGGAATATCACGGTATTGACCCCAGACCAGGGCAGGGATCACCAATAGTATCAATAAGGTCTTTCTCATCGAATCACCGCAAATTTACCGATAAAGGGTTCGCTGGAACTTCCAGATTGTTCTACATAAAATAAATAAAGTCCCGGTGCAATTTCCTGGTTATTCACGGTTCGCATATCCCACCAGGCATTGCCGGATTCTGCATTTTCGTGGTGGATGGTGCTCACATGTTCACCCGCTAATGTATAAATCTTGATGGCGCATTTTTCAGGGAGATTTGTAAACCTGATCTGTCTTAAATGTTCACTTTCCTTGAACCCCGATTGAACTTTATAGGGATTGGGAACCACACCGATATTACTTGCATCAGCAGCAGGCATCACACCGGGATAAACCTGAATAAAATTCCGATCCAGAACCGTGGTTCCTTTTGAATTCTCAATTGAAGCATATCCGTCAGGATCAGCCCATTTATCCGGATTTGAATAATTGGTATCAACCACGGCTTCAAAAGACCCTTCCCCAATATCTTTATAGGTTGTTTTATAAGGCGGCTCAACACCCATATCATAGGCAACGACTGAATAGGTGTATTCCAATCCATCCGTAACTTTCTTATCCACATACATGTAGGTCATTGTATCGCCATTAATAACCTTGGGTTCAGACAGACGAATGGCTTCCATCCCTGTATCCGTCCCGATATTGAACCATGGAAAATAAGGATCTTCGCCATGGATGGCATGCCCACGCTGTTGGGATGGGTCATCTGCGCAATCGTCAGGATCGCTTGAATAAATACAATGAAGTGAATCTTCTACCGCAGTGAGGTCGAATTGTTGAAATGGACGCCATCCGGCAAAAATGCCATCTGTATCAAAGATCATATCATTGGCCTCTCCCCAGGCACTTCCACCATCCAAACTTTTAAAAATTTTATAGCCTTCAAAATCAGAATATCCCGTTACAACATCCCTTGCAGATTCAGCCCGATCATCCCAATAGATTCGAACTTCACCCTGACCTGTTTCAGCATACACCGTGGGTCGGGTCGGCGGTGTGAATCCCTGATATCGTGAATTATACATGACCTGCGCAAAGCGGGCATTATTGATCAAGTCATCTTCAGTCTGTCCAAAAATAATGCAGAATGAAAATGGCACTTCCCGCCCAACGGGTAAATCAAAAGGAGAACAACTCATGATCAGTACACAATCCAAGCCGGGAGATTCCCGGAGATATACGGGCTCTTCCTTGAGCCCAATGACCGAGTCAAAATGCGGGTTAAGTTCAGACCCAAAATCCGTTCCGGGATTTCTTGTATGGAAATGCCAGGCATTTTCATTTTCACTCAGATTGGATGTATCACCAACCATGAGTTTATATAAAATTTCTTCTTTATTCCTGGCAACAGGGCAGCCTTCACTTCCTGCATAACACGGCGGTGAAGAATCTTCCGGTCGGGTTACCCCCGGACGTTGATACCAATCCACCCAATGCCAATCTGTCATTTTTAAGGGTTCGCCAGGAAAAATATCAATGGTTCCATCCTGATCAAGATCCACCGGGTCTGTCGCCTTCGGTGAATCCAATAACTGGGTTGCAACCACGCCGAATTCGTTTCCGGGGTGCACCGTTGCAGAAGGCTCATCCAATGCATATCCAAGAGCACCCGATACACCATCATGATCACCGATCATGGCCATACTGATAAGCATTCTTTCATTATTGACCTCAAACACATCCCAATAGTATTTCATGAAATCATCATCATTGGTATGATAAAAGCCATTATAACCATCCCAGTCACCCATGAGTGCATCTGCATCCATGTAAAATCCAAGTGCCGTACCACTATAATCGAATCCCTTGCCACGATTCAATTTCGTGCCATCGGGCATGATCATGGCTTCGCCGCAAATTTGATTTCCATCCACATCTAAAACTGGGTTTCCATCTTCATCTTCGGCACAAAAATCACCACTTTCATTTCGGACTTTCACCGTCACAAACATAATATCCTCTGCATATGAGACACCATAAGAATGGGCGGAGGCCATGACGCGCAATCCCATAGGATAGCCTGTTTGCTCATACGCATTGTTGGTATTGATGTTATTGGCGCGGTGTGACCAGCGGTCATCAAATTCCATATAGACATCCATATCGGAAACAAACCGGCCCGGGACCTCTTCCCAACAATCCGGATCTTTCCGGGATTGAGAACAGCCAGGCAAATTGATATTATAATCCTGTGCCCACCAACCCGGCCAAAAGGATTCTGTTTCACCTGTTAATTCATTATACTTCTTGGGCCAAGTCTGAGAAAAACCGGAATGAGCCAAAACCGGGTAGGTATCTTCACCTGGAACCCAGGGAGGTCCAAATATATCTCCCGTATTAAATTCTGTTTGGTGGGTATTGAGCCTGGACATGGTTGCAGCATGCCAGTCCGTTTTATAATCAGCGGCAATAAAATGAGATTCAGCGGCATTGGCACCATAATACACATAATTGTCATCCGCGGTCCATTCTTCCAAGTCTTCACCATAATCATAAAAATCAAAACTACTTTCGCGGCTGATCAATTTAGGGCGCAGTGCCCAGGGATAAATAAACCCAATCCGTGTGCTAGATTTACTTGGATCCATTTCACCAAAAGTACTTAATATGATCTTATGGTTTTCATGATCAAACATGAATAGCCGATCGGAATCAAATTCTTCCAATGATGATTTTTCATTATCGGGAAGATAAATCCCTTCATCATTACCCAAATCAAAAAGAAGCCCTTTAAATACAGTGTCGCCGGACGTTGGGTACCATGCTTCATAGGCATTGGTTGATGCCCATAAACTATATTTAGGAACGCCTTCTTCATCCACAACGGTTTCAAGGTTTTCCCATGTGTAATTCGCTGTATTTGAATGACCAGGGACCCCGGCAATAAATGAAACAGCCGGCAAGTAGGAATAATCGCCCCAGATACCGGATGGATGGTTATCCCAATTGATGAAACTGCCGTAATTGGTAATGGCAGTTTTAACACGCCCCTGATCCACAAACCCTTTGGCACGGTCGCTCATGGGGTTTGGAGGAAACGGATTATCACCTATCTTTGCCATGCTGGTTTGGCGAAATGGATCAATACTAGGCTTATGTTGCTGTACATAGGTCTTATCTATAGCAAGTAATGAACTCAAGAGTAAAATATTAAAAAGATTATTATATTTCATTTGGTTCAATCGAAATCGATTCGGACAAAAAAGTTAATTTCTCGAGGGGATGACAATCGCCAAGGCCGGTCATAGTAAGCACTGGATTTATTTGCATATTTACCTTGACCACTGGGATCAAAACCAGGAAGCCCTACATAATCGGTATAATAGGTTCCCGGGTCATTGGGTTTACCCGTCATTGCATAAATATCTACCGGATTCCGGATATCCAGGATATTAAAAACATTCAGCCCTAAACCAATTTTATGGGCCATAAATTCGAAATATTTAGAAAATGAAATATTCACATTCTTATAACCGGGTCCCCGTTTTGAATTGCGATGTCTCAAATCTTCCACCGGATCTTTTCCACGGAAAATAATGGGTGTATAAGGATAGCCACTTTGGTAAAAAGCGGTTAACCCTGCCTGGATACCAAACGGTAAAAAGGTGTAGGCATAATAGGTTAAATCATGAGGTCGATCGAAATAAGTGATATTTTCCTGACTGGGAGCGTCCACATATTGCCCACTGATACTGGCCCAGGCATATTCGCTGTTTGCTTTGGAGATCGAGTATGTATACTGTAACATGGATCCAAAAAATGCTCTTCGCCATTCAATCGTCAAATCAAGCCCTCTAGCAGAACCATAGTCTCCGTTGGTTGAGATCTGGTACGAATAAACACCGGAACGTTCATGGGTATAGCGCGTCATTTGATCCATGTCCCTAACCCATGCACCGAGAGAATAGGCCCAACTTTCCCCGACCTGCACGTTGAAGGCCACAGAATATTCCTGCGTTCTTTCTGCGCTGATAGTTGCATTACCAACCTGGCCTTCGCCTTCTTCGAATAATTTTTCCGGATCTTCAAGCCTGTTTGTATTTAGGTAAATATTCTGGTAAACCGGTGTTTGGTAGTACAAACCGTAATTAAATGTAAAAGTGGATTTGTCTGTGATGACATGACTGAACCCAAGACGAGGACTGATCTTATAAAACCAACCGGATTGTTCCAGGAATACCTTTTGGCGTGAAAGCCCGGCAATATCTGAATATTCTTCATCCGTATCCCATTTATTATTATTATTCAAATCCGAATAGAAATAAGGATGGCCGGGACTATATATCCCGAGAGAATCCTGCAAGGGTAGCGGTACCCCCCAGATCTGGGTGTTGTAGTTTACCATATCAATCCGGATACCATAATTGATTACCATCCAGGGGACTTCAAATGTATTTTGGACATAAGCCGAAAATTCTTCCGGTTCACGGAATTCATCCCATTTACCATTATTGTTTGCATCCGTAAATGCTTCACCTTTATCCCAACGGCCGTTTCCTTCACCTTCATCCGCTTCCGTATAGCCCTCGTCTCCAAGGACCAAACTATCGGGTCCTGTGTCTTCCCAGTATTCTGCAAAGGTTTGTACAAATGCGCCGGCACCGAGCCAGGGATCCTGGACTTCATAAAAATTGAGTTTATGGTATTTATAGTCAATACCGGTTCTCACTTTCCATTTATCAGTGATCTGCGATGTGAGATCAAATCGTATTTCATCTGTAATGGCACGAGAATCTGCATACAAAGTATCATGGCCGCCAAAAGTACGGCTTCCATCCCAGGCAACGCCACTTTGAGCATAATTCGGCATATAGTAATAAGGATTAGGAACTCCGGGAATAAAACTTAGATTTATTGGTGCACCAAAGTATCCGGGCACATTCTGGTAGCGAAGTTCTACTGAACGATAATCATAAAAA
>DQOT01000108.1 GCA_015658495.1 Fidelibacterota bacterium
AGTCATTGTAGGTGAATCGGTAAATTTTCCCGGTGGGGTTGATTGGTTAAAAGAATCTGGCGTTGAAATTATTGACCTGAATTCTAAAATATGTATTACCATGCTTGCAAAATACATTCAGGATAATCCGGAGGTTTGGAATGAGGATATCGGAGAAGAATAATTTCTATTCCCCATTATTCCCAAACCACCACTCTTTATTAGAATGGTCGTAATCGATAAAGATATGTTTCGCTTCCCGGAATTCTTCCAGCGCTTCTATGCCATGCTCCCTGCCAATTCCAGACTGTTTCATGCCGCCAAAAGGGGCTGCCATATTTTCCATTAAGGGGCTGTTAATACAGAAGGTTCCGACCTGAATATTGTCTGCTGCGGTCAATGCTCGCTCAATATCCCGGGTGAAAATAGTGCAACCCAAACCGTATCTTGTTGAGTTGGACATGGCGATCGCTTCATCCAATGATTTGATTCGCTGAACCGGAATCACAGGACTGAACGCTTCCTCCATAATAATTTCCATGTTGGGTGTAACTTGGTCAAAAACGGTGGGTTCATAAAAATACCCTTTTTCAAATAGGTCTGATTTTTTTCCACCTGTCAACACTCGGGCGCCTTCTTTTTTGGCTAGATCCACTTTATTGATCGTATTGGAAAATTGCATTTTGGATGACATGGGACCCACATCAGTTCCTTTATCAAATGGATCACCTAACTTCACTTTTTTTGCTTCTTCAACAAGCGCTTCCGTGAATTTGTCAGCAATATTATCAAAAACATAAACCCGTTCTACCGAAGTACACACCTGCCCTGCATTTAAAAATCCACCCCAGGCAGACCCTTTTGCAGCCACTTCAATATCCGCATCATCACAAACAATGACCGGATCTTTTCCACCCAGTTCCAAAGATACTTTTTTCAAATGATCTGCAGCCAATCGGGCAATCCGTTTCCCGGTTCGAATCGATCCTGTAAATGTAAGAATTGGAACATCAGGATGCTTGACCAAGGCTTCACCTGCTTCTCCACCCAAACCGGTTATAACATTCATGACTCCCGGTGGCATATCACCGCCAGCCAATTCAATCCAATGCAAAATGGAGAGTGATGTGACTTCCGATGGTTTCATAACAATCGTATTTCCTGCTGCCAATGCCGGTGCCAGTTTCCAGCCCATGAGAGATAATGGATAATTCCAGGGAATGATACAGCCCACCACACCATAGGGCTCATACCGGACCAAGGACATGGATTTTTCCACCACAGGAGCTACAATTCGACCCACATGATCCCGTGCCATTTCAGCATAATATTCTAAATATTCCGCCACGTCTTCAATTTCGCTTATGGCGTCCCCAAAAGGTTTTCCCATTTCCGTGGAAATCGTTTTTGCAATTTCTTCCGCGTGTTCCCGGGAATTATTCGCCATGGCTCGCATGTGATCTTTTCGCTCACCGGCGGTTAATTGCCGCCAATCCTGAAAAGCCGTTTTCGCCGCTGCGACTGCTTTATTTACATCCGCTTCCACGCTGGCAGGAACCTTTGCAATCACTTCTTCTGTGAATGGGTTTTCCACATCGAATGTTTTGCCCGATTCTGCATCACACCAGGTATTGTTAATATAGTTTTGTGTGTTCATTTTTTCCTCTTTATGAAATTTTTTCA
>DQOT01000235.1 GCA_015658495.1 Fidelibacterota bacterium
GAACGATTTGAACAGTCCACAACATCCATTGAAAAAGTAATAAATAATCTAGAATCATATAAGGATACAGTGCCTGAAATTATGTACGGGTAATGTGGTGCATCTTTCATTATTGAATACCGGGAAAGGAAAATCTCTCAGCGATACTTCGTGTCATTAACTGCAAAATAAAATGAAAAAAACAAACCATCCATTTCGAAAAAAGTGGGGACAAAACTTCCTTGCTGATGGAAATCTCCTGGATCGAATTGTCCGGACTATTGATCCAAAAAAATCGGATTCCATTCTTGAAATTGGTCCCGGAGAAGGCGCGCTCACCGAACGAATCTTTCCCTATGTAAAAGAGATGACAGCCATTGAGATAGATCCTATACTCATTGAGCATTTACAAAATCAGAAATCATTGAAAAGGTTGAAAGTTGTCCAAGGAGATGTATTACTCCAGGAAATTGAAGATCTACTAATAGGAAACCCGGTTCGAGTGATTGGCAATATTCCTTACAATATAACATCACCCATTATTTTTTGGCTCATTGAGCAATTGGATTTTTGGGAGGATGCATTTATTATGATGCAAAGAGAAGTAGCAGAACGATTATCCGCAAAAGTTGGAACTAAATCTTATGGGAGATTTACCGTCGTGGTGGGGGCCTACTTAAATATGGAGTATTGTTTCACAATTCCACCGGATGTTTTTATCCCAAAACCCAAAGTGGATTCTGCTATCATCCGGTTCACAAAAAAAGAAACACCCATTATTCCCGATGAAAAATATGTCCGGTTCAATAAACTTGTAGCTGATGCTTTTTCTCAAAGAAGGAAAATGTTACGTAATACTCTCAAAGGTTGGGACATTCCTGCAGCCATCCAGGAGAAAATAGATTTCACCCGTCGTCCCGAAACTCTCACCATTGAAGAATTTGCGTCTATGGTTTAAGTCTTGGATGTGTGAGCACAAACCGGTAAAATCGCCGGCTTTTTTGAAGCAAAAATAATTTAATTGAAAAACCACAAACTACACTCTGGAGGTGATTTACGTGGTTGAAGTCCAGGTAAGAGAAAAGGAATCTTTTGAACGCGCCCTTCGTCGTTTTAAGAAGATGTGGGAGCGGGCCGGCATCCTTAGGGAAGTTCGAACAAGATCCTTTTATGAAAAGCCAAGCGACGCAAAACGGGAAGCAAAAAAGAAAACCGTTCGGCGTATAAAAAGGCTCGCCAGGATAGAGGCATTGCGGAACGATCCGCGCGCCAGCGGTCAACATCGTCGCAGACGCCGTAGATAGGCTCCCTATCGGGAAAATCAAAGAAGCCTCGGTTTTTCGCCGGGGCTTTTCTTTTTGGAACAAATTCATTCACTCCCGAATTTCTAATACTTATTTCCTAATCCTTATTCCAAATTCATAATCCATTCAATGTTAATCAGAAGTATATCCGGTGTCCGCGGACTCACCGAAACCCATCTCACGGCAGAATCATCTGTGGTTTACGCCCGAGCACTCCATCAACTTTTACCCGAAGGAGTCATCATGGCTGGGCGGGACAGCCGTCCATCAGGTGAAGATATTATTCAAGCCATGATGGGTGAACTCACCCAATTAGGTCGAACTGTGATCCAATGCGGAATCGTACCCACACCAACCGTTCAATTTATGGTGCATAACACAGAAGCAGTGGGTGGATTCATTGTTACAGCGAGCCATAATCCCATTGAATGGAATGGCCTCAAATTCGTAAGAGAAGACAGCACCTTTTTTCACCCGAATGAGTGCGAGCGATTGTTTGAATTGGTCGATGCGAATACAGAACTTCCCGATTCTGGAGATCCGGGAATCATCTGGCCGGAGCAGAATGCGATCCAAAAACATGTAATTGCATGTGCCAGCCTGAAATGTATTGACCTGAACCGGATCCAGCGCCGTCATTTCAAGATTGTCATTGATGCAGTAAATGGTGCTGGTGCTCATGCGCTCCCGGTCATGTTGGAATCATTGGGATGTGAAGTGATTGAGCTCAACTGTGAGCCGGATGGTGAATTCACCCGTGGAACAGAGCCCCTTCCGGAGAACTTGAAAGATCTTTGTCAGGCTGTAACCAGCCATAGTGCTGATGCTGGATTTGCAGTGGATCCGGATGCGGACAGGTTAGCCGTTGTAAATGAAAAAGGTGAAGCACTGGGAGAAGAATACACCTTGGTCCTGGCGGCGGATGGGTATTTAAATGACACCGGAAAAAGTGAAAAATTTGTCGTGAATCTCTCTACGTCACTTGCACTGGAAAAATTAGCCGAAGCCAAAAACAGTTCTGTTACTCGGTCCGCTGTGGGTGAGATCAATGTAGTGAATAAAATGAATGAGATCGGTTCTGATCTCGGCGGAGAAGGAAATGGCGGTGTCATTCTGCGAGAATGCCATTTGGGTCGGGATTCACTTGTGGCAGTTACCATGGTATTAAATCGTATGTCCCAATCGGATGAATCATTAAGTGCAATTCATAAATTATTACCCCAATTCGTAATTGTAAAAGATAAAGTAGGTTTGGAAGGGTTAGATCCGGAAAAATTGATCGAAGATGTAAACAACCTTTTTGACGATGCAGACAAAAATACGCTAGATGGTGTAAAGTTTACTTGGGATAATAAATGGGTTCATTTACGAAAATCAAATACGGAACCCATTATGCGGATCTATGCAGAAGCACATACGACCAAGGATGCTCAAGAACTGGTTAAACAGGTCAGATCTTGTTTATAAGAAGAACATCCAATATAGAAAAATTTGATATAAATTAGATGCAACAGAAGAAATCTTATGTTTCTAGATAAACTATTATATGCCAAACCGATTGATCAAATAGGTGCACAAGAGCGAGTGACTCGTCTTTTTTCAAGGAGCATTAAAAAAGATTCCAAAGTTCAAGCCTTGCATCTGGCATTAAGTATGATTGACCTGACAACGCTTGAAGGAAAAGATTCTCCCGGAAAGGTAAAACAACTTTGTTATAAGGCATCACATTTGCACGATTCTTTCCCCGGTTTACCCAATGTTGCGGCTATTTGTGTTTATCCAACTATGGTGGCAATTGCAAAAAAAGCATTGGCAGGTACTGGAATCAAGGTGGCATCAGTGGCAACCGCATTTCCCAGTGGAATGGCAGATATGCATGCCAAACTGGATGAGGTGAAATCCGTCATAGATGCAGGTGCGGATGAAGTGGATATGGTCATTTCCCGCGGGAAATTTCTACGGGGTGATTATCAATATGTATCAGATGAAATTGCCCAGGTTAAAGATGCCTGTGGGGAGACTCATTTAAAAGTGATTTTGGAAACGGGTGAATTGGTCACGTTAGATAATGTGCGGCTTGCCAGTGATATTGCCATGGAATCCGGCGCTGATTTTATAAAAACATCCACTGGAAAAGTTTCTCCAGCAGCCACACCGCCTGTTGTGTTAACTATGCTTGAAGCCATTCGTGATTTTCAAACAAAGACCGGAAAAAAAATTGGCATGAAGCCAGCCGGTGGTATTGGTCAAGCCAAGCAGGCAATCCAATATTTAGTTATGATTAAAGAAACACTCGGACATGATTGGCTTTCACCAGACTTATTCCGGTTTGGGGCAAGTTCATTGGCGAATGATGTGTTGATGCAAATTGTGAAACAAACCACAGGTCAATATCAGTCTAAAGATTATTTTTCTATCGATTAGGAAAAAATATAAATATGAATAAAGCACAAACTTGGGAGTACAGTCCGGCACCGGAAAGCACTGACCATATTCAATTAAAAGACCGCTATGATCTATTTATTAATGGCGAATTTGTCCCCGGTGTTGAAGGGAGATATTTCGATACTATCAATCCATCCAACGAGGAAAAAATAGCTGAGGTGGCAGAAGCTGGAAAAGCAGATATTGATAAAGCAGTATCTTCTGCCAGAAAAGCATACGATAAAACATGGTCCAAAATGCTGCCAAAAGAACGGGGGAAATATATATTTCGTATTGCCCGTTTGCTTCAGGAAAGTGCTCGGGAATTTTCTGTTATTGAATCAATGGACGGTGGAAAACCGATTCGTGAATCTCGAGACATAGATGTTCCATTATCATCTGCACATTTTTTCTATTATGCAGGCTGGGCGGATAAATTAGAATATGCTTTCCCGGGAAGAACGGCAAATCCTTTGGGTGTGGCGGGACAAATTATTCCCTGGAATTTTCCATTATTGATGGCAGCCTGGAAATTGGCTCCGGCACTAGCAACGGGAAATACACTTGTTTTAAAACCGGCGGAAACAACTCCGCTTACAGCGATGAAATTGGCAGAGGTTATTCAGGAAGCAGATTTACCACCCGGTGTGGTTAATATTGTTAATGGCGCCGGTGAAACGGGAAAGTTTTTGGTGAATCATGGAGATATAGATAAAATTGCATTCACGGGCAGTACGGAAGTTGGGAAATACATTATGAAATCCGTGGCCGGTTCCGGTAAAAAATACACGCTGGAACTGGGCGGAAAAGCTGCCAATATTATTTTTGAAGATGCAGCGATTGATCAAGCAGTTGAGGGTATCGTTAATGCTATCTTTTTTAACCAGGGACATGTTTGCTGTGCAGGATCACGATTATACGTACAGGAAGGCGTAGCAGAGGAAATAATATCAAAACTCCAAAAACGGATGGAGTCCTTAATCGTCGGGGATCCTTTAGATAAAAATACAGACATCGGCGCAATCAATTCCAAAATGCAACTCAATAAGATTAAAAAGTATGTAAAACTTGGAAAAGACGAAGGGGGCACAATTTATCAGTCATCCTGCCCGCTCCCGGAAAAGGGGTATTGGTTTGCACCCACAATATTTACAGATGTGAGCCAATCCAATCGTATTGTTCAGGAAGAAATATTTGGTCCCGTATTGGCGATTCAAACTTTCCGAACGGTGGACGAGGTAATTTTAAAAGCAAATAATTCACCCTATGGTTTATCCGGCGGCTTGTGGACAGATAAGGGTTCTAAAATTTTCAAAGTAACACAAGACATTCGTGCCGGTGTAATTTGGGCAAATACCTTTAATAAATTTGATCCTGCATCTCCTTTTGGTGGTTACAAAGAAAGTGGCGTGGGCAGTGAAGGAGGCATTGAAGGCTTATCCGGTTACGTGAATTTGGTTTAATTGGTTTGCCGCGAAGAACGCCAAGAACCACCAAGGTAAAAAAATAGGATTGCTTTAAAATAGAGAAATGAAATGAGTAAAAGAATAGATATCCAAAAAACATATAAACTTTTCATTGGCGGGAAATTCCCTAGAACGGAATCGGGGCGATATATAAAATGGACTGACATCAAAGAGACAACAGTTGTAAACATTTGCCGGGGATCACGGAAGGATTTTCGCAATGCCATGGTTTCGGCGAGGGGCGCTGTTTCTGGGTGGTCTTCCCGCACGGCTTATAATCGCGCTCAGATTTTGTACAGGATTGGCGAAATGCTTGAAGGTCGAAAAGACCAGTTTATGGCGGAACTCACCCTACAAGGTTTGAGCAAAAAACAGGCTGAAAATGAAATTAGTCAATCCATTGATCGACTCATTTATTATGCCGGTTGGGCGGACAAATTTCAGCAAGTCTTTAGTCGAGTGAATCCTGTTTCACTTCCTTATTTTAATTTTACGGTACCGGAAGCCACAGGTGTCGTGGCTGCCATTGCCCCAGATGATTCTTCACTCCTGGGTTTGGTTTCCATTATTGCGCCCGTTATCGCCGGTGGGAATTCCATTGTTATTTTGGCTTCGGAATCATTCCCGCTTTGTTCAATCACATTTGCAGAAGTACTTCATTCGTCCGATGTTCCTGACGGTGTTGTGAATATTTTGACCGGATACCGCAATGAACTTATAGAGCATTTCTCATCTCACATGGATGTGAATGCCATCATTTATTGTGGCGATAATTCGGATGATAAAAAATTGGTTGAAACAAATGCTGCATTAAACGTGAAACATGTGATCCATTTCCCAAATCAGGATTGGGCGAAAAATTTACACCAAAGTCCTTACCATATTTTAAAATGCCAAGAGACCAAAACAACTTGGCATCCCATTGGGGTTTGATTGATGGCACATAATAAAACTGTAGAAATAATCCGTTCTAAATCAGAAGGGAGACACCCCAAAATAGGCATTATTTTAGGATCGGGATTAGGTCCTTTTGCTGAAAGTATAAATAATAAAATAACTTTTTCATATAAAGATCTTCCCGGATTCCCAGATGCCGGTGTAAAAGGTCATGCAGGGCAGCTTATCCTGGGCAAAATAAATGGGACTGAAGTTGTAGTTCTGCAAGGTCGTGCCCATTATTACGAATCGGGCAAACCGGATGTAATGAGAACGCCAGTTGAAACATTAAAAGAGTTGGGCTGTAAAACGCTATTACTTACCAACGCGGCAGGGAGCCTTCTACCGGAAGCACAACCGGGAAGTGTCATGATGTTGACCGATCATATAAATTTTACCGGCGTGAATCCATTATTTGACGAAACGGAGACATCCCGTTTTGTAGATATGGGTGATGCGTATGATCTATCCTTATGTGAACAATTTAGAAATGCGGCAAAAACAAAAAATATCACATTACACGAGGGTGTTTATATTTGGTTTTGCGGACCCAGTTTTGAAACACCTGCCGAAATTCGAGCTGCGAAAATATTGGGTGCCGATGCGGTGGGAATGTCCACTGTACCCGAAGCGATTCTCGCTCGATTTTATGGATTAAAAGTTGCTGCGCTGTCTATTATTACGAATATGGCTGCAGGCATGAGTGATGAAGATTTGAGTCATGCCCAAACAATGGAAAATGCAGCCATGGGTGCAAATGATCTACAAGGCCTTTTGGGTGAATTTCTTTTAAACTATGAAACAACATAATTATTCAAACGGCATTTTGACAAGCTCAATAACAGTTTGTTGAGCCTGTCGAAACAAACATAATTACTCCATTATAGAATAACCATGCTTCCCCAGGAAATCATAAGAAAAAAACGAGATGGGCACCCATTAAGCGATTCTGAAATTCAATATTATATTGAAGGTATTGCCAATGGTTCTGTTTCTGAAAGCCATATAGCCGCTTTTTGTATGGCGGTTATTTTTAAAGGCATGTCGGTTGAAGAAACATTTTCTCTCACAGACCAAATGGTGAAATCGGGAGATAAGCTAAACTGGAAGGATTTGGATGGTCCCGTGGTTGATAAGCATTCCACCGGCGGTGTGGGAGATAAGGTTAGTCTCATGTTGGCGCCTATTGTGGCATCCTGTGGAATTTATAATCCCATGATCTCTGGCCGCGGGCTCGGTCACACCGGCGGAACGCTGGACAAATTAGAATCCATCCCTGAATACAATACCACGCCGGATAATTCGCTTTTTCATCATGTTGTAAAAAATGTTGGCTGCGCCATTATTGGTCAAACAGCAAATTTGGCTCCTGCGGATAAAATGATCTATGGCGTTCGCGATGTAACAGCCACCGTAGAATCTGTCCCTTTAATTACAGCATCGATACTTTCGAAAAAAGTTGCGGCAGGATTAGATGGATTGGTCATGGATATTAAAACGGGGAATGGTGCCTTTGCAGAAAACTTGGATTTTGCAAGAAATGTGGGAAACAGCATCATTCAAGTGGCGAAACAATTTGGAATGAAATCGTCTGCAATGATTACGGATATGAATCAACCCCTTGGCGATACCATCGGGAATGCGTTAGAAATAAAAGAAGTCATTGATTACTTAACCGGTGTGCGACAGGAATCCAGATTGCACGAAGTGGTTTTGGCCTTGGCTGCCGAAATGTTGGTGGTTGCTGGATTGGTAGATTCAACCGATGAGGGCATTCAAAAAGCAAAAGATGTTTTGGATAATGGTCATGCAGCGGAAACATTTGAAAAAATGGTTTCTGAATTAGGCGGACTTAACGACATTTTAAAAATCTCCGATTCTCATTTTAAATCTGCATCTGTGGTAAAACCCATCCCGGCAAGCCAATCCGGATATGTTTCTGAAATTGACACTCGGGCTGTAGGGCTAGCAGTGGTGGAACTGGGCGGTGGACGTAAAAAAGCCAGTGACTCCATTGACCATAGTGTAGGATTCACTCACGTTTTAGGATTGGGAGAAAAAGTTGAAGCGGGGCAAGCTTTGGGTTACGTTCACGCACAAAATGAAGATCAGGCAAATTTGTCAATTCAAATGGTGAATGATGCCTACTCTATTTCGGATTCTTCATTTTTACAAACACCCACAATTATTGAATATTTAAAATAATTTTTCCTTCCCAAAAATAATATGAATGAACCAAATAAAATAAAACGTGGCGTTGATCTTGAACTCCAAATTGAATCTTTAGCCTACGGCGGCATGGGATTGGCCCGCAAAGATGATTTTGTCATTTTTGTTAAAGGTGGGATTCCAGGCCAAAAAGTGAATGCTCGGATCTATAAAAAGAAAAAGGGATATGCCGAAGCAAGAGTGCAGCATGTGATTACAGAATCACCTAATGCGGTGGAAGCGCCTTGCGACCATTTTGGAACCTGTGGAGGGTGCAAGACCCAAAATCTATCTTATGATGAACAATTGAACCAAAAATCTAATCAGGTGGAAGATGCATTTCATCGTTTGGGTGGATTTCAAGATTTTAAACTGGATCACATCGTTGGAGCAGATCCTGTTTTTAATTATCGTAATAAGATGGAATTCACATTCTCTCCTCATCGCTGGGTATTAGATACGGAGCCGGAAGGCGTGGATAGATCTTTTGCCGTGGGTCTCCATATACCGGGACGGTACGATAAAATTTTAGATATTAATGAGTGTCATATTCAGCCCACCATCGGGAATAAAATTATGAAAGTGGCCAGAGAAGTTTGTTTGGCTCATCCGGATTTAAAACCTTACGACCCAAAAACACATATTGGATTTCTTCGATTTTTAATGCTCCGCTTTGGCGTGAATACGAATCAAATCATGGTGAATCTTGTTACGGCTTATGATGATTTAAATAAATTATCACCCCTGATCGATGCGCTCTTAGAACAAGTACCGGAGATCACATCCATGGTGAATAATGTAAACACCCGGAAAGCGGATGTGGCTTTTGGTGAATTTGAAACGTTGGTATATGGCGAACCTTTTATTCAAGAAAATTTGGGTGATTTAACTTTTGAAATATCCGCTAATTCATTTTTCCAAACCAATACCACTCAAGGAAAACATCTCTATGATGAAGTTGTAAAAGCGGCGGGACTCACAGGGAAAGAAGTGGTATTTGATCTGTATTGTGGGACCGGAAC
>DQOT01000011.1 GCA_015658495.1 Fidelibacterota bacterium
TCCGCAGATGGGTATTCAATCCAATGGTAAAGACAACGCCGCTTCAGTGCATCATGGATTTCCCTGGTGCGGTTGGATGTGATCACTACAACGGGGGGTTTTTCAGTCTTTATCGTTCCTATCTCAGGAATCGAAATTTGAAAATCAGAGAGTATCTCCAGTAAAAACGCTTCAAATTCTTCATCCGCACGATCCAATTCATCAATAAGCAAAACAGGAGGATTATCACCATCATAATCGATGGCTTGATACAGGGGACGCTTAATTAAAAATTCTGAACCGAATATTTCTTTTGAAATTTTCTCTTTATCTTTTTGACCCTCCGCTTCCATCATGCGAATCTGTAATATCTGCCGGGAATAATTCCACTCGTAAATCGCATTGTGAACATCCAAACCTTCATAACATTGGAGGCGAATAAGATTTGTATCCAGGACTTGAGCCAAAACCTTGCCTATTTCTGTTTTTCCAACGCCCGGTTCTCCTTCTAAAAAAATAGGTTTTTCCATTTTTAAAGACAGGTAGATGGATGTGGACAGTGAACGATTGGCAATATAGTGATGATCATCCAAGCTGGATCTAATATCATCTACGCTATTGAGTTCAGTTACTTTCATTTTATTTAATGATTAGGAAATTGCAATAGAATTGGTGCCTAATTTGCTCATTCTTTATATATAATTTTTGATCATTAAATTAAATGTAAATGGCAGGTTCGGTTTCAAATTTTTCTTTACAGCCGCCACAGCAAAAGTAATATTTCACCCCATTATATTCGCAAGAACTATCAGCAGTTTGTGGATTAACAAGCATACCACAAATGGGATCCTGTTTTTTTCCATTTTTCGTGTCTTCGACTTCAAAAATAATTTCTTCTCTCTGAGTAGCTGCCCTTTTCTTCTTAACCAGTTCCGCAATAATTGAAACAGCAATTTCCTGTGGGGTTATTGCACCAATGTCCAGCCCTGCAGGAAATTTGATTGAATCGATTATATCCTTATTGATACCATCTTTTTTCAATTGTTCTAGAAGAGTATTGGTTTTCTTTTTACTGGCGATCAGAGATAAAAATTCCGGTTTTGAAGCTGTGGCTGCTTTTAGTGCCTGCAGGTCTCCATTTCCCTGAGTTGCCACCACAGCCACACATTGCCCTTCAATTATGGAAAATTCTTCCATCTTTTTAACCCCATCGGGCAAATCTAATTCAAATATCCCAGGAGCAAGCGCGTATACTTCATAGTCTAGAAGTTGACCCATTTTTGCCAGTACTGAAACGGTTGGCGTATTGCCATAAATAACAAGTTTAGTCATAGGTAATACCGGTTCAATGTGAAATTCAAGAGTTCCTCCGCTTGCACAGGTTAAGAATATTTCTTTTTTATAGGATACATTCCCATCAGAACTTTGTTCTGGACTTAATCGAATAATAGAGGCCATCCCCGTATGTAAACAATGAAGTGCTTCCTCAATTACAGTCTCTTGAGCACAGCCACCGCCGATCCAGCCTTCCATATTTCCATCAATTGTAATGATCGCTTTTGCCGTGGGTTTTGCGGAAGTAGGCGCAACCGTATCTATAACTGTAGCGATGGCAAAGGGTACACTTTTTTTCTCAAGTTCTGCCGCGCGGTGAATCCAATTAAACTTCAAGGGTATAAATTCAATCTTCTTTCTTTTTGAATTTGTCCATAAGCCTGCCGGAAACTCCTTTTATTGCCGCACCAACAACCGCAACTCCGCTCAGCGTTTCATTTGAAGATTCTGTTTCATCGGCCTGCTCACCATTACCTTCAAGTTTAGCAGCTAAAGATTTGGTGAATTGTAAGAATAATTGATTGGAAACATCTTCTACCATCCTTGAACCAAACTGGGCCAGCATTCCTTGAATTGTCACCGTAGAGTCACCATTTATTTCAGTCGTGCCGTCTCCAGAATCGGTAAGGGAACCAACCATTTCCATGGTGGCACCGCCTTTTCCCTTTACATCGATTCCTCTTCCTTCAATTTCCAATGTATGATTATTTACATCTAGATTTCGAATGGACACCTCACTCTTGTAACTGGATTTGATTGGACCAACTTTTATGGTGAGCATCACCGCATGACAATTATCATCAAGATCTTCAACGTACTTTGCGCCGGGAATACAGGAACTGACTTTTTCGATGTCCGTCATGAAATCCCATACATCACCAATGGGCGCACCAATAGTAAAGTTTTTGGTCATTTTTACTTTCATAAGTGGGTGTTTTTCCTAATCAGGAACCGTTTTTGTGGATAGCTCTCCACACCTTTTCCGGTGTGATGGGAATATCCAAGTGCCGTACACCCAGGTGTGATAAAGCATCCACGACAGCATTAGCTATGGCCGGCGGCGCGCCTACGGTTGCAGATTCACCCACACCTTTAGCACCCAAGGGATGATGGGGGGATGGTGTGCATGTCTTGTCCGTTTCCCATTTTGGCGTTTCAACGGCAGTGGGAACCAAATAATCCATGAAACTTCCACCAGTCATATTTCCTTCTTCATCATAGGAAATTTCTTCCAGCAGGGCAGGAGCGAATCCCATGGTTAAACCACCATGAATCTGACCTTCGACAATCATGGGGTTGATTATATTGCCGCAGTCATCCACAGCCACAAAGCGGCGAATTTTCACCTCCCCAGTACCGCTGTCGATGTCCACTACGCAGATGTAACTACCGAATGGAAACGTCATATTTGGCGGATCATAGTAGGAAACAGCTTCCAGTCCCGCCTCCAGTCCCTGGGGATGGTTGGTGTAGGCGGCAAAGGCGACATCCTGGATAGTGGATACTTTTTCCGGTACCCCTTTCACAGAGAATTTACCGGGCTCCCATTCCAGGTCATCTTCACTCACCTCCAAGAGATGGGCGGCGATTTTCTTGGCCTTGTCCCAGATTTTCCGACAAGCCATCGCTCCGGCTGCCCCTGCCACAGGTGTCGAACGGCTGGCGTAGGTGCCAAGACCGTAAGGGGCCGTGTCAGTATCACCTTCTTCCACTGAGATATCTGCTACTGGAATTCCCAGTTCTTCAGCAATGATCTGTGCATAGGTGGTTTCATGCCCTTGTCCCTGTGATTTAGTCCCAAAGCGGGCGGTAACCTTCCCGGTGGGATGAATCCGAATCTCAGAGCTGTCGAACATCTTGATACCGAGAATATCGAA
>DQOT01000111.1 GCA_015658495.1 Fidelibacterota bacterium
AAGAAATATTTCCTAATCCGAATTCTGAGATATAACCGATCATGATCACATTTCTCCCGCCACCGGAGGGTGTACCAATGGAACCTATAGCACAACCGTAAGCAATGGAAAATAGTAAAAGTTTAGCCAGTGTATGTACGATAGCTTTGTCCTCGCTTGTATTACGCACCAAAGTTAATGCCACAGGAAGCATCATTGCCGCCACAGTATGCTCACCTATAAATGATGATAAAATAGCGGAAACGGCAACAAAACCAAAAACAATTCGCCATGTTCTATTTCCCGTCATTCTAATTATCCCTAAGGCAAGGCGTTTATCCAAACCCTGACTCACTATGGCAACCGCGAGCATGAGAGAGCCCATAATAAAAAAAACGGCATCACTCATAAAAGATGCCGCAACGCCGTTTGGTGTATCTATTCCAAAAATAACTTCTAAAATCAAAATAAGAATTGCTACTGCTGGCAAAGGAATCACTTCTCCAATAATCAAGATCAAGGCAATGACAACAATGATCAGCGTGCGATGCCCTTCGGGAGTAAGCGTTGTTGGGGACGGTATATAAAAAAGAAGAAGGCTAATGACAAAGGTGAAAATCAGCCACCGCTTGCGGGTAACCCAGAATAAAAAATTAGAGAGGAAGCTATGTGAAAATCCTAACATAGACGTTTACAATTTAATATTGTTGACAATTCAGTGTGCACATTCACTCGGAATTCGCGAACCATCTTCCAGTATCGCCCATTTCCATATAGGAATCCGATTTTTCAGTTCAACAATAAACCAGGACATAGCATCAATTCCTTCCTGACGGTGTTTGGACCAAATCACCACATGAAGACTAGTTTCTCCTACCTTTACTTTCCCAACGCGGTGTTTACAAAACAAATCATGGACAGGAATCCTCTTCACTATGTTTTCAGCTAAATTTCTTAATTCAGTTTCTGCCATCCCTTCATATTGCTCATATTCCAATACGGTAATATTTTCGCCATGTTCCGTAGCACGGACGCGTCCGTTAAATATCAATTCCGCCCCATCCTGAGTACGGGAATCATCTGACGGAAAGGGTGTGATGGGTCCTTTTACTATTTCAATTTTAATCATCTATCCTCCCTGCACCGGCGGTATAAAAGCTACTTCATCCCCATTTTTAAGTTCAATCTCTGCTGGTATATATTTTTGATTTACCGCAATCCTTAATGTGACTTTATCCAATTTGCCTTGCGCTTGATTCCGCACCAGTTCTTCCAGTTCTGCGGAAGTTATACCCGGTTCCAATGACAAGCTCATTTCATCCTTGCCCAGGACATATTTCACTTGGGAAAAACATTTTACTTTTACCTGTATCATAATTCGATCGTTTGGATTGTATGGTTCAGGCCGTCATACACCAGCAGTTTTCCAGCCAGATTTGGTTCAATTCCTACAATAAGTTTTACGGCTTCAAGTGCTTGGATATTTCCAATAATTCCCGGTACCATTCCCAATACGCCGGTATCCGCACACGTATCACCACCTGATGGCGGTTCGGGGAATAACTCACTATAACCAGAACTTCCATTGACATTCAAAATCGCAACCTGACCTTCATAACGATACAAACCACCATACACCATGGGAACCCCTGATTCTTTGGATAATCTGTCAATTAACAGTCGCGTTTGAATATTATCAGTTGCGTCAATAATAATATCTGCATCACTTACAAAATTTACCCCATTGTCTTTATTCAAAAACTCATCAACTATTTCAACGACTGCATCCCCATTCAATTTTTCTAACTTTTCTTTTGCTACTTTCACTTTCAATCGGCCAATATCTTCAACACCATACAAAGGCTGACGATGTAGATTGGAAAGTTCCACTTTATCTCCATCGATAATTTTCAGTTTGCCGACACCTGCGATGGTAAGCGCTTGTGCTGCAGGGCAACCAAGTCCGCCCATG
>DQOT01000192.1 GCA_015658495.1 Fidelibacterota bacterium
AGTTGTCCAATTTTATTGCTTCTATCATGGGCGATGAAACACCCATTGTCAATGGCCAAGCCGGACGAGAAGCGTTGGACGTCGCCATCAAAATCCACGATATGATTCTTGAAGATATTCATTAATGGACATCCGCAATTTCTTTTTTAAATACCGCAGTTATACTCCAATCCCATTAGCTCTTCTGATCATTTATTTTTCACAGCCAGCATTGCCCTATGTATGGTATGGTTTGATTTGTCTAGGTATAGGAGAATGCATTCGCTTCTGGGCGGTAAGGTATGCTGGCGGTATCACACGCACTACAAATGTGGGGGCTACAGCACTTTGTTCATCCGGTCCTTTTGCCTATATACGTAATCCATTATACACTGGTAACTTTTTTATTTTTTCAGGGGTTGTTCTTATAGCCGGGGCACCAAATATTTGGGTTATGCTGGCAGTTACTTGGATATTCTTTTTAACTCAATATTCATTAATCATTTATTTAGAAGAAGAAACGCTGGTTAGTTTGTTTGGTGCGGAATACGAAACATATCGTCAACATGTACCACGCCTGTTGCCCAGATTTTCTGCCTGGACTAGTGATGATAAGCGTAGACCCATGACATTCATGAAAACATTAAAAACAGAAAAGCGCACGCTGCAGAATATTATCCTTATATTACTTTTAGTGATCATCAGACAACAATTCGTCTGATTCTGGCTCATTTCAGGAATCATACGTAACATCTTCCCATGACATCTGCCCAAAATCCTGTCTTTTTCCTCGTTGCCGGTGAAGAATCCGGTGATTTGCATGGCGCGCATCTTATCGCCGCCATAAAAGCAAAATATCCAAATGCTTCATTTGTGGGTCACGGCGGAAACAAGATGAAAGCAGCGGGGATGGAGATTCTTGAACATGTGGATGACTTGGCAATGATGGGTTTTACAGAAGTGCTGAAACACCTCCCCTATATGGTAAATGTCATGGGGAAAACACTGGGAAAGATTCAGGAGATTAAACCTCACCGCTTAATCCTTATTGATTATCCAGGATTTAACTTGCGTTTGGCAAAAAATATTCATCCTTTAGGATTGCCCATCACATATTTTATTATGCCTCAAGTGTGGGCCTGGAAAGAAAAACGGGTAAAGACTATCCGTAAATGTGTTGATCAAGCATTATGCATCTTCCCCTTTGAGCAGGAATGGTTCGAGCAGCGCGGTGTGAACGCCCATTTTGTGGGCCACCCGTTTACAGAATTTCACAAGCCCTCCATGGATAAAGCTGCGTTCTTCAACAAGTATAGTTTGGATGAAGAACGGCCTTTGCTTGTGCTTTTCCCCGGCAGCCGGCAACAGGAAGTAAATCGTCATTTACCCATATTTATAAAAGTGGTGTCTTTGATAAATAATGATAATGTTCAAATAATCTTAGGTAAAGCACCCCAAATAACTCTGTCGAAAATTCCAAACAATTGGAAAGTAGAGGAGGAGGATACAAGCCTTTGCCTGGAATATGGGACAGCCGTTCTAACTGCATCCGGTACTGCCACCCTTCAATCATCTGTTCAGGA
>DQOT01000297.1 GCA_015658495.1 Fidelibacterota bacterium
CACAATAATTTAATTCATGGCATTTCCGTATTGGATTCCTTTTGAGAATGAATGGTGGACGTTTACTGCCTTTCTTTTCCTGATCCTAGGGTTTGTTGGGATAAGTGATTTCACACTGAAAAGTGGCTGGATCTCACCTGAAGCCAACCGTAAATGGGTTCATTTCCTGGTGGGTATTTGTGTATCTGCATCTCCCCTGATCTTTTCATCCAATCTTCAGCCAATCACCTTGGCAATCATTTTTATTTTCCTGAATGCGTTTGCGCTAAAGGAAGAAGCATTTAAAGGGATCCATAGCCAGGGCAGGATGTCCTATGGAACGGTTTATTTTCCCATTGCATATTTTTTACTGGTTCTCGGTTTTTGGCCCTATCCTGAATTTCTGATCATATCCTTGCTGATTTTGGCCATCTCGGATCCATTGGCTTCACAGGTTGGCCAATCCACACCCATGCCATCCAAATTCAAAATATGGGAAGACGAAAAAACCATCCAGGGAACCATTGCATTTTTTTCCAGCGCATTTATGATTGTTTATATGGGCGGTCATTCCCTTTTTGATTATTCAAACAATTACCTTTTGGGGATGGCACTTTTTACAGCATTTGGTGCGACCATGGCTGAGGTCTCCAGTTGTAAAGGAACTGATAATATTTCTATCCCCCTTGTGAGTATTTTATTCATGATCGGTTATTTTGAACACGTTTCTGAAACAGGCCATTTTTTTAACTTAACCATATCTGCTTCCTCCATTTTTCTCTTTTTGATCATTTTACTTTTTTCCGTGGCTTACCAATTTCATTCTCTTTCAAGAAGTGGTTATTATGGTGGATTAGTCATGGGAATCCTGATCACCCTTATTGGAAGTTGGCGATTTTTAATCCCTCTTGCGGTTTTTTTCATCCTATCATCCATTTTGAGTAAACTCATTAAAAATGCTTCCTTTTACAAAAGTAAAGGATCGCAACGGGACATCATCCAGGTGTATGCTAATGGTGGCATTGCACTCCTGATATGCATTTATGATTTTCTTCAACCTAATGCCATTACCTTTTTCTTATTTCTTGCATCGGTGGCTGCTGCTATGTCCGACACCTGGGCGACAGAGATCGGAAAATTGTCCCCTAAAAAACCCGTTTCAATCCTGGATTTCAAGCAGATGCAGCATGGACTTTCGGGCGGGATCACCCGCATTGGTACCATTGGATCCCTTCTTGGAGCCTGTATGTTGGGTCTCGCAATTTGGGCTATTTTACCCATGCCTCCCTTTGTGATCTACGGCATCATTTTATGCGGATTCCTGGGATCAGTTTTCGATTCTTTTTTGGGTGCAACTGTTCAGGCAAAATACGAAACCCAAAGCGGTGAGATTGTTGAATCCCCACAGGAGGATGCTGTCCTGATTTCAGGCGTTCGATGGATCAATAATGATATGTTGAATTTGATGAATACGGCTTTTGTGCCAATTCTCATGTATTTTTATTTGGTACTGTTTTAATACTTGGATTCAAGTAGTAAGTGCAACATTGTATGATTCTTCAAAAAATACCTGATTGGTTGTTTTAAA
>DQOT01000316.1 GCA_015658495.1 Fidelibacterota bacterium
CAAACACCATTATCAACATTTAAGATTGCAGAATATCTGAAAGAAGCGGGACTCCCGGATGGTGTATTCAATATTGTGAATGGTGCCAGGGAAGTGGTGGAAGGCATTTGCGATCATCCGGATATTAAGGCTGTGGCTTTTGTGGGATCATCTCAGGTAGCGAAAATCGTTTATTCCAGATCCACCGCAAATGGAAAACGTGCCCTTTGTTTCGGTGGCGCAAAAAACCATATGATTGTTGTGCCGGATGCAGATCAGGATTCCACTGCAAAAGGGTTGCTCGCCAGTTCCATGGGCAGTGCAGGTCAGCGCTGCATGGCTGCCAGCGTGGCTGTGGCTGTGGCAGATGTGGATCCCATTATCGATCAATTAGTGGAAGAAGCCCGGAATTATAAACCGGGCGTAGATATGGGAACCATCGTAAGCAAAGTTGCTCTGGAAAGAATTACCGGTTATATCGATGAAGCAGAAAAAATGGGTGCAAAAATTTTGATTGATGGACGAAATGTAACACCACCTGAAGGTTATGAACATGGATATTGGCTGGGGGTGACTATTTTAGATGGTGTGGATCCGAATTGGCCCAGCGCAACGGATGAAATCTTTGGACCGGTTTTATCCATTATTCGGACTGACACCTTGGAAAATGCCATGAAGATAGAAAATGAGAATCAGTATGGGAATGCAGCAGCAGTGTTTACCACATCGGGGCAGGTTGCCAAGACCATTTCTGAATCTGCATCTGCCGGTATGATCGGAATTAATATTGGTGTGCCTGTTCCTAGAGAGCCTTACAGTTTTGGCGGTTGGAACGAATCCAAATACGGTCATGGCGATATTACCGGTCGAAGTGGTGTAGATTTTTGGACGAATCTAAAAAAGATTACGGCGCGCTGGCCGGAATCAACTGAAGCCTGGAAAAAATATTTCTAATAATAGTCGAACCACTTCGGATTCAGGTCTGGCCATTACCCATCTTCAGCCTGATCAGCTTTATCCACCCAATTCCGTTTCCCACTCCAGGCATCAACCTTGATTCCATAGACTGACGTTTGCTTCAACTCATCATTTGTGATGGGGCGGTAATCTTTTCCGGACCCCATTTCACCAAAATATTTTTGAAGAAGTCCGTTTAGGACTTCACGCTTTTCATCCATTTGATCGATGACTCTTATTTTTCCATAAGCAATCACACATTCATATTGGAAACTCGCTTCCAGAGCCAGGTTTGACGGGAGGAGTCGTCCGGACTTGAAACATTCAAAACACGTTTCAGGATTTTTTTCAGCGTTAAAACGCATGCGGCCATAAGCGTTGGAATGAAAATATATCTCATGATTTTCTGTGCTGTACCAGAAAGAAGTGGGATTGATAAATGGTTGGTTTCCGTCCCGGGTACTGATATGCCCTATTTGGATTTCAAATAAAAATTGGATAATCCATTTATCATCCATATCCAAATGGGGGCGTCGGGATTGGTTGATAGGATTTTTATTGGGGTTGTAAGGCAAGGCTATTTCTGGTTTGTCAGATCCGATCCACAATTGGTGCAAAACTTGGAGCCATTCTTCTGGTTTTTATCCTCGCAAACAATACACTTGATTTTATCCGTTTTCTTAGAAATAAAATTAATCTCTGAGGTAACAATCCCCGTTGGAATGGCAATGATACTGTAACCGATTATCATAATGAAAGCAGCAATACCTTGACCAAGATTAGTCATGGGAGAAATATCCCCATAGCCTACCGTGGTGAGGGTGACTATCGCCCAATAGATACTCCGGGGAATGCTGGTAAACCCTGCTGCTTCGCCTTCAATCAAATACATGACAGAACCTAGAATGAGGACGACATTCAGAACGGTAAAAAGGAAGACGAAGATCTTCCGTCGGCTCGCAACTAAGGCTTGGACGAGCAAATCTGCTTCACCCATAAATTGAACCAGTTTTAACACCCGGAAAACCCGCAATACCCGTAATACTCTTATTACAGAAAGGACTTCTGTACCAGGAAAGATCAGACTTATATAAGTTGGGATGAGTGCTAAAAAATCTATAATCCCGTAAAAACTAAAAACGTAACTAGTTGCGCGACGGATACAATAAATACGCAAAAAGTATTCAATTGTGAAAAAGAGAGTAATAATCAATTCTAAAACATAAAATATTCCACCGTATTTCTGATGGTATTCTGTAACACTATCCATCAAGACTAGGAAAATACTTAATATGATTGTAAAGATCAGGGTAACATCAAATAGTTTTCCGCCCCAGGTGTCAGTTCCAAAGATGATGATCTTTATTCTATCTCGAATTGCGCTCATGAATTAACGATTTTGTTTAAATTTTTATTGATCGGGTAAAGGTTAATGTAAGGAATCTATCCCCAATCCCATAAACTAATTATAGAATTCCTTGATCTCTTTCGAAATGTCAAAAAACAAGTCATTTGGGATGGGAAGAAGGAGGTTATATTGCACAATTCTCCACTGATCCTTCACCCTTTTCAAAACGCCAGTTCCCCGAAATTCACCATATTTGTCATTCGTGAGAATTTCATCAAACCAGCAAGTATTACCGTCATCCGAAAAATAAATATTCCTTTCCTTCTTATGATAGGTCCAGCCTTTTCCAGAAGCAAAACGCGCCATGCCATATGCCTGGAAAGCTGCTTTATCCCACCGCTCACTGATATCGGTGCCAAAGAATACAGCGTCTTCTTCAAAGAGATTGAAATAGGCTTCTCCATTTGCTTCTGAAGCATAAAGATGAAGATTATCCAAAACATGATTCACATCCTGAGGTGATGGAATTGATTGGCAGGATAAAAGAATCAGAATGAACAGGATTAATGTGATTCCTTTCATTTTAAAGTCTGCTTTTTAATTTTCATTCAATGCTTGTTTAAGGATCTGGATATCCGATTCAAAAGAGTCCGGCATGAGTGGTCCGAAAGAAAAACGGAAGAATTGCCGCAGGGGAGATTGATCTTCTCTGCGCGCCATATCGCAATCGGTGCCTTTCAGGATGGCGGCCCCATGCTTGAATAAGCGTTTATTCAATTGGGAAGCAGTCAGTTCGCCCGGTAGTTTACACCAGTGATAAAACCCACCAGCCCCGGAAAACAACTCAATGCCGAGATCAGTAAAAGCTTCCCCATAGCGATTGCGTTGATTGGAATAGAATTCCGGTATCGCTTGGTGAGCAAGGTCAGTCCGTTCTCTTTGGAGCAGTTCCAACGCATAGAGTTGAGATGGCCGGGATACGCCGCCCATGCCGAAGGATGAAAAATTTCCCAGGATCTCGATATAGCGTTTTGCAGCTACCACCCAGCCGATCCGAATTCCCGGCGCCTGCAATCCCTTCGTGGCTGCGCCGCATACGAATAAATTAGATTGATCAATATTTTCTATATGCGCCAGCGCACTAGTCGGCGGATTATGGAACATTTCATAGGCTTCATCCACCAGAAGTCCGGATGAGCCAAATGATGCTTTTTCCACTAGGGCTTTAAGTGTATCTCCATGGCGAGCTACGCCCGTTGGATTGCAAGGATTACTCAACATGATAAGGTTTCGTTCATTTTCCTCGTTTCTCAAATAATCATGAACAGATGGGGAGAAGCGATTGTGCTCACTACTTTTTACCAAAGAATGATCACGCTTCAGCAATCGTAACATATCCCAGTAAGGTGTGTATTCTGTGGAGGCGATGCGAACATGGATATCCTGTTGAAGAAAAAGAAGCAAGGCAATGAGTCCCGGACGCCCGCCAGCAAAAACCATGACATTTTCAGCATCGATTTTCGCACCATAATAATGGGTATAATATCCAGCTATGGCATCACGGAGTTCCGGTTGTCCCCAAGCTTTTGGATATTTTAGGTCCGTAGAATCCAATTGAACATGCTCCGGCATGGGAGGTCCGCCGGGGAGTTGCGTTGTGAGGGGAAATCCCTGGCTCCAAGGATGGGTTGTGGGTTCGCCCATGGGTGTGCCAAAAACATCCTGGAACGCATAGAGGGTTTCATAGATACCCATAGGCGCGACATGAGTTAAAAAAGATGATTTCTGTGTCATGGGAAACTCATTGATTGTTAATTAAACCAAACACCAATTCCCCGTTTCCGTAAATTTTTCCCAACCATAGCTTCGATTGCTTCTGCATCCTTTCGTGTCGGAATCGGATTATATTTCTCAAAAAGATCCGGCCGGAGTTTAAGACCAAACCGTTGCGCATATTTATTGGATTTGTATCCTTCCTTATGCTGTTCAAACCGAATTTCCGGTTTTCGGGAGGACTGCCCCACATACACGCAACCATTCCCTTTGATGTATTTTGGGTTCTTGGCCCTGAACTTTTGTAGGTCAGCTACAGCTGGATCTAACTCAATTACATAAACGTAATATGATTTCATTGAAAAAAGTTAGAAATAATTCACTTTATAGGTTGCGATTAATTTTCAATCTTCTCTATAATCGTTAGCCTCTTTTTGGCGAAATTTTTTGAAAAGAAGGTTTAAAGAAAAGAGGATGACAAATGAATTAAAGTTGATAAACAAAAATTTCAGCTTTTTGGGAAAGGCTTCGGGTTGGCGCTGGAAGCCTTTTCTCTTTTCTATAATCACCTTAAATTTCACAGCTTTTTGAAAATGGGGGCGATCGGTATCGACGGGATATGAGACATGTCGGACTGCACGCGGAGGATGATAGTCACCTCCTTAATCATCTGTCATACCTATATATGCCGATTACGGCTACATGGCTGCAGCTTAGACTGTAGCTCGTTCCGGGTTTGATACGCCTTTGGTCTGATCCAGGAGCGTCACTTACACAGGCTAGTCTCAAATGTGTCTGCGAATTTGAGATGAAATTCAGCAGGCTGGTTCTTCCTGATTTTTGTCGCTGATAAAAGGAAGAATAAGATTCCAATCGGACGACTAAGCGTGTAGGCGTCTTGCATCACTCTATTTCGGACGGGAGTTCGATTCTCCCCGCCTCCACCAAGACAGGCTCCATTACGATTTACCAGAAGATGCATTGGTCAACATCACTATCTATGATATGATGGGACGAGTTGTTAAAACTCTTGTAAATGACCAACAGACCACCGATTACAAGTCTACCCAATAGAATCCTACCAATGACTATGGTAAGTCAATGAGTGCAGGCATTTATTTTTACCGGATTAAAGCAGAGGATTTTCTTTAAACTAAGAAAATGCTTCTTTTAGAATAACCCGGTTAAAAACTGATCTGTAAAAATATTGTTGGAGTAATCCCGAACATAACTACATCCGTCATGGTGAGCTCAGACGTGTATGGATTATACCTTTTGTGGCTGATGTTATTTCGGTCATATAAATTATAGATCGAAAGCCCGGTATGAATTTTAGCAATAGAGACCACCCATGTTTTTGAAAAGCTCACATCCAGGTGATGAATAGGAGGAAGCCTTGATTCATTTCTGTCCGAGGAAATGATAATTTGTAGATTTTCAACATCGACATTTTCAGAGTCTGTATAAACATGTCCTGATGCAAAAACCCAATTCGCAGTCAATTCCCAGGAACCAATATTGGTCATGAATACAGATTTGAATTCCTGGGTTTTATCATGATCGCTAAAAAAGGGTTTACCCTGATTCAAGTTAGGAAAAGTATATTGTGTTTTATTTCGCTGATAGGATAACCAGCCGGTGATGAGTCCTTTTCGTTTTCTTAATAAAAATTCAATACCATTCGCTGTTCCGCTTCCTATGTTTATGAGAGATTCTTCTTCACCTCGGTCGTTTCTAAGAGCCGTAACTGGAATAGAAGATTCTTTGAATTGGATCAAGTCATCCATGGAGCGATAATAAAATTCACTGGTCATGGTATATTCAGAAAAATCCCAACTCAGACCGAAATGAATATTTAACGAAGAAATATTTGGGATTTTATCAGTAGAAAGAATCCACATGCCTTGGGTGCCGCGAGTTGTTTTATCACCGGTGAGCCGATGAATAAATTGGTAATGTTTCCCAATGGAGGATTCTATGGTGATGTTGGGAAACATCTTATTGATTACTGAAATTCGTGGTGAAGTATAAAATCCTGTCCGTTCTGAATAATAAGAGACCCTGAGTCCGGATTGAATAACCCAACGGTTGGATGGCATCCATTGATCCTGTAAATAAAAAGAATGTAAAAAACCGC
>DQOT01000234.1 GCA_015658495.1 Fidelibacterota bacterium
TCAGGCAGTTATTTCACCCGATGGTGTCCAAATATTGAAAGTAGGTAAAAGACGGTTTTTAAAGGTAATTGGATGATTCGTAAAACTTTGGGACTGCTTGTATTTGCAGTCTTTTTTTCTTTTTCTTGTAGTAACTCTAATCCTCCAAAACCCAAACTTGTAATCACCTTGGTGGTGGACCAGATGAGACCGGATTTATTGACGAGATTTGATAATCTTTATACAGGCGGATTTCGTTGGCTTATAGATCATGGCATCTGGTTCACTAATACACACCATGAGCATAGTTACACCGCAACAGGTCCGGGACATACTGCAATCGGATTTGGTCAACATCCGGGTAAAGTCGGGGTGATCGGGAATAGCTTTTATGATCGTGATCTAAAAAGGAAAGTGAATTGTGTGGAAGATCTGAAAGCAAAGGTAGTTGGAGCGGAAAATGGAAAAGCACGGTCTTTTTCCCGGTATAACACGACGGGCCTGGGCGATTGGGTGAAATCAACTTATCCGCATTCCAAGGTGATATCTCTTGGAGGAAAAGACAGATCAGCCATTTTTATGGGCGGGCAAAAACCGGATTTACCTTTGTATTATAATTATGCCGGGAGTTTCATTTCATCCGATTATTATTTGGATGTTTTGCCGGATTGGGTGAATGACTTTAATGAAAATTTGAATGCGGAATCTTACAAAGATTCTCTTTGGACAAAATCTCTTCCGGAGGATGTTTATCTAAAATATGCACGGGAAGATTTTTTTCAGGGTGAACTGGATGATTATTTAAATGAAGACTATTCTCCTGTTTTCCCCATTGGGATTGATTCAAGCGAAGACCCAAAAGAATTTTTGATGGGTCGCCCCTGGTTCGAACGTGAAATCTTGAAATTGGCCCAATCTGCTATCACAAATGAAGAATTAGGACAAGATGGAAATCCGGATCTCCTTTTCATTGGTTTTTCTGCCATGGATTGGATGATTCATGATTTTGGTCCCCATTCTCAGGAAATCATGGATGCCTTTATCAAATTGGATAAATATCTCGGGAATTTCATTGAGTTTGTTGATGAAACTGTAGGGTTGGAAAATGTATTATTTACATTTACGGGAGATCATGGCGGATTACCACTTCCTGAATATGTGGTTGAGCAGGGCGGAACCGCTGGCCGCATCGATAAACATCATTTGAAAGAAGCCTTTGAATGGATCGATGAAGAGATCGAAGAACGGTTTGGGGAAGATCTGTATGTCCGTAGCAGGGGAAATTATTTTCTTAATCTGGAGAAATTGAAAAAAGAAGATATTGATTCGAGAGAGATTTACAATGTGATTGATAAATATCTCCCGAAAGTAGAAGGGATTGAACGAATAATTTATAGGGAAGATATTTTAAAAAGTACGGAGTCAGATAAGATTACCACGCGGCTGAAACACATGATTCACCCGCATAAAACACCAGAAATCTTCCCCATTGTGACACCGGGATATTTATACAAAAACCCTTATGGAACCGGTCATGGTTCGCCGTATGATTATGATACACATGTTCCCCTTATTTTCGCCAGGAGTCATTTCTATTCCATAACTAAGGATGAAGCTAGGGCAACGGTAGATATTGCTCCAACAATCGCAAAAATTCTCGGTGTAAATATCCCTGACTTTTGCGATGGTACAGCCATAGAATTATAACCTGGTATTAAGTATCAGTAAGAAAATATTTATCACAAGTACAGAAATGAGTGAGGATAAGAGAATTATCTTGGTAAGTAATTATGTAAAACGTCATTATTTAATTAATCCCAGTTACGTATTACATATTTACGTTTTATGCTCAGTACTACTCTAAAACTTCATTTCTATCAAATCCACACTATTACAATGCAGGTGAATTAATAAGGTTAAATTGTTAAATCTTTCCAATCTTGTTAAACAATTTGACGGGGTTCGCGCCGTCGATGATGTTTCCTTTACTGTAGAAAAGGGTGATGTTTACGGTTTCTTGGGTCCCAATGGTGCTGGGAAAACCACCACACTGCGAATGATCATGGGTATCATTCAGCCGGATACAGGACTGATCGAATTGGATGGTGATAATATTAACAATCTTGGGCGTGAAAACCTCGGTTATCTTCCTGAAGATCGTGGATTATATCAAAAACAAAAGTTAGAAGAAACTATCATTTATTTTGGTACCCTCCGGGGATTAGAAAAACCGGAAGCCAAAAAACGGACTCAAATGTGGTTGGAACGATTTGGCCTGA
>DQOT01000153.1 GCA_015658495.1 Fidelibacterota bacterium
CACCGAGCGGTTATTTGCTTTTTAAAAAATGTGGTCAATTTCATTTCGTGATATAACCAGGTATGATCCCCTTTTCATAATCATAGATTGATCCTACAGCACCAACCACACAATTTGCCCGATCCATTCTATTGTTTTTTCGGATTGAATAGACAGCATCAATCCCGGTACAATGGGCACCGATAAATTTTCTTACCCCATATTTTTTCATATTTTTCGAAGTCCATTTAATTTCCTTATCTGTTTTATTGAATAGATGGAACCCGCCAATCGCCACAGAAATATCGGATAACTTTTGAAACATATCTTCGGTGTGTTTAAGGGTATTTACAATACCAGCATGGCCGCACCCTGACACAAGAACCAACCCTTTATCTGTGTTTATAACGACTGACTGATCTTCAGGAATATTATCTTCAATTATTTTACCGTCTTCAATTATTTCTCTATATCCTGACCAATTTTTTTCATTGTATACACGGGGAACAACTCCTGTTGTCCAAATATTTGGTAACATTTCTTCTGGATTTTCATGGTAAATAAATTCGACCCCCAACGATTCGAGTATATCTTTATGATATGTGAAATCATTTACATTTTTCCCTTCGGATAATCTTTCAGAAAAAATACCTTTCCCAACGTGGACATACTTCAATGCATTCGGATTAACAGTCATCAGCTTTTTTCGAAGACGGATTAACCCACCAGTATGATCTAAATGGTTATGACTTACAAATACATGGTGAACCTGTGAAAGATCAATATTTAAACTGTCGGCGTTTTCAATAACAGTATTTTCTCTAAACCCCGTATCAAATAGAATCTTATGTCCATCCGATTCTATAATGGCTGAGAATCCCCATTCTCCTAAATAATCATAGTCTGCAACCATCGTGGATAAAATTGTTATTTTTAAGTCTTTGGTCTGACCATAAGAAAATCCAACCATAATTGTTGTCATCCCTAAAAGGAAATTCCTAAATAGTTTATTCATGATTTTCTCCTTGATATAACTTATTCAAAATTTTTCGGTGTCTCTGTGGCTAATCCTAACTCAATGGTATCATTTGCGGTACACGGATGCGTACATATTCTGTTAAATAAATCCCCACCAATGCCATTCCCCCAGCGAATAGCACCCAATTACCGGTGAATGTTAACAGGATAACTGCCGATGCTAGATTCCCAAAAGTGGCGCCAAACCAGAAATATTTGGAATAATATCCTTTTAACATAAGATGGATTGCTTTTTTTGTGTCCGGCGTATCATGGGGCATTAAAATTTCTTTTGCCATGATGACCACATTCGCAACGATTCCCCAAAAAAGAATATTGGCCATCCATTGGGATGAATCTGGTGCAATAATCATCATAGTCACTGACCCTGCCATGACGGCATGAACCAACATATGAATGACAGATTGAATGGGCGTTTGCCATAAATCCCGGGCTCGGGCCTGGTTAAATAAAAATGCCGTATAGACCGCCCCTAACCCTGCGAAGACTATTCCCGGAATCCACAACCAGTCGAATCCAAGTTGTAAATAATTATCCAACATTTTCAGGGAAACCAATCCACCAAAAGTCGTAATGATATAAGCGCCACGAACCAACCAGGATTTCCACTGGGGGCGAAGTAATACATACAAGAATCTGTCCGGACGATCAATATCTTTTACCAATAATCCACCGGTTAATCCCATGAATGCAAGTATCGTTATGAGTCCAGCCATTTCCGATGACGATTCCAATCCACCATTGAAATAATGCCAAACTGCCATCATGAGAAATGTGCCTGTTGCTATTGCTTTTGTCCACACATAGGCCGGTACTTCCCAGCCCCATAGGACGCCTTTACTTGGGGAATCATAAACGCGCCGTGCTTCCTTTGTATCCACATTTTGTTGGATTTCTTGAGCTACATCATCAATGGCTCTTTTGTCAATGGGCTTGCCGGTTCTGGCTGAATTTTCCATTGCCAATTGAATGAGTAAATTTTGAGTATCCGATTCAGCCAAACGCTGGTCAGCGTATTTTGCATAATGCCCCACACCGGTCGCCTGTTCGGACCAAACATAATCGCCATCCCTTTTAGTAGCATTTGGGTCCAGCATTTCATTTGTCCCATTTATATAATACAAA
>DQOT01000196.1 GCA_015658495.1 Fidelibacterota bacterium
GGCATTTCTCCTTCCTGGACAATCTTGAATCCCAAGGAATCATCTGTCAGAAAAATACCAGCGGATGAATCAGATATATCAGACATTTCGTACCTTGTTTGTACAAGCGGGATCTTCAGGTCAATATACCATGTGGGTATTTCGAATTTTTCAGGGATGTCAAAATCACACGCCGCCGTAACCATTAAAAAAATGGTCAAAAAAGTATGGAGAAATCCCGTCTTCCAACTAGATTGGGTCTGTTTCGGGCTTACCTTCATTTTATTGCCAATAGTGTTTGGACTTCCGCATTCAAATTTGTGGAATAAATCCGAGAGAACCAAAAACAAAAAACCCCACAATTTCTTGTGGGGTTTTTATGCGTTTTTATTGAAATTAGATCAATATCGATAATGTTCCGGCTTATAAGGGCCCTCTTTAGAGACACCAATATAGTCCGCCTGCTCGTCGGTCAATTCAGTCAAAATAACTCCCAAATGATCTAAATGGAGACGTGCCACTTCTTCATCTAATATTTTTGGTAACATGTAAACACCGATTTCCGGTGTATCCTTTGCCAACGCAATCTGTGCTAAAACCTGATTCGTAAAGGAATTGGACATGACAAAACTCGGATGTCCTGTGGCACATCCCAAATTCACCAATCGGCCTTCTGCCAGAATAAAGATCTGATGTCCATCTGGAAATGTGTATCGATCTACCTGTGGTTTGATTTCTTCCCGATCAACATCTGAATCCTGATTCACTGCATTAACCTGTATTTCATTATCAAAATGACCAATATTGCAGACGATGGCTTGGTCTCTCATGCCAAGCATGTGTTCTTTGGTTATCACATCTTTATTTCCTGTTGTGGTCACAAAAATATGAGCTTCGGATAATGCGTTTTCAACCGTGGTAACTTCATATCCTTCCATGGATGCCTGGAGCGCGCAGATGGGATCAATCTCCGTGATCAGGACTCGGGCACCATATCCTCGCATGGATTTAGCACAACCGCGCCCCACATCACCATATCCACAGATCACAACCGTTTTACCTGCTACCATTACATCCAAAGCACGTTTGATCCCATCGACCAAAGATTCACGGCAGCCATACACATTGTCAAATTTTGATTTGGTGACAGAATCATTCACATTATAAGCAGGAAAAAGAAGATATCCGTCTTTTTCCATTTGAACCAAGCGATGAACACCTGTGGTTGTTTCTTCAGAAACTCCGATGAGATTCTTGGCAACATGATGCCAATGGTTCGGGTCTTTTTCTAATACATCCCGAAGCAATTTTTCGATAATTTGCTCTTCCTCAATGTTTGTTGTGATTTCAGGCGTTTCACCATATTTGGCAAAATACTCTTCCAACTCATATCCTTTATGGATCAAGAGTGTTGCGTCCCCGCCATCATCTACGATCAGATCTGGACCGGAACCGTCCGGAAATGTGAGTGCCTGTAGTGTACACCACCAGTATTCTTCTAATGTTTCTCCTTTCCAGGCATAGACGGGAATACCGGTTTTTGCAATGGCTGCTGCTGCATGATCCTGGGTAGAAAAAATATTACAACTGGCCCAGCGCACCTCAGCGCCCAGTTCCACCAATGTTTCAATGAGAACTGCCGTTTCTACCGTCATATGGAGAGACCCCGTCAGTTTTTTCCCAGCTAGTGGTTTTTCGGGTCCATATTTCGCACGCGTCACCATGAGACCGGGCATTTCTTTTTCAGAAATACCCAACGCTTTTCTTCCAGCCCCAGCAAGAGTGATATCCCTAATTTTATTTGGTAAAGATTCAACAATGGTTTGAGTGAGTGTTTCAGCCATGATTCCCTCTATAATTTGGACCGAAGTGTATCGGCCATGTCAGTTTTTTCCCATGTAAACAATTCCAATTCCCGACCAAAATGGCCATAGGCTGCTGTTTGTCTGTATCTGGGTTTTTTCAAATCTAAATATGCAACGATCTCCCCCGGGCGTACCGGAAATACGTCTCGTGCAATTTCAGTGAGTCTTTCATCACTCGTTTTTCCTGTTTCAAATGATTTCACATAAAAGGATGTGGGTTCCGCAACGCCAATGCTGTATGATAATTGGACTTCACATTTATCCGCGAGACCTGCAGCCACAATATTCTTAGCAATATAACGAGCCATATAGGTTGCACTTCGATCCACCTTTGACGGGTCTTTCCCTGAGAAGGCACCGCCACCATGAGGGGCATATCCGCCATAAGTATCAACGATGATCTTCCGTCCGGTTAATCCCGTATCTGCTTCGGGACCGCCATAAACAAACCGGCCCGTTCCATTCACAATAAAATCTTTGGAGTAGGGATAATTAAAAGAATCCAAAACAGGTTTAATAATATGTTGAATGACTTCCCCTCTCACAAATTCCAATTCTTTTTCTTCTGTGCCGTATTCAGCCAACATATCATCGTGTTGTGTCGCAATAACCACTTTATTCACAGAAACGGGTTCTCCATCTTCATAACTTACAGAAACCTGGGATTTTCCATCAGGACGAAGCCAAGGCAATGTGCCGTCTTTCCGCAGGATAGAAAGTCTTTCTGTTAATCGGTGTGAGATCTGAATGGGGAGTGGCATGAGCTCAGGTGTCTCTTTGCAAGCATACCCGAACATGAGTCCCTGATCACCGGCGCCCTGTTCAGAAATATCATCTGAATCAACACCCTGTGCGATTTCCGGGCTTTGCTCATGGAGCATAGACAAAATGCGAACTTCATTAGGATCTACGCCGCTATTGCCGTTACGATACCCAATTTCTTTAATAGTTCTTTTTACTATTATTTCAACATCAACTGTGCTTGTAGTACGCACTTCGCCAGAAACAACAATCAGACCTTTTGTTGCAAGTGTTTCGCACGCTACATGAGCCTCGTTATCTTTAGAGAGAATATCATCTAAAATTGCATCAGATATGGCGTCGCAGGCCTTATCAGGATGCCCTTCTGTAACGGATTCTGATGTAAATAATATTTTACTCAATTTATTTTCCTTTTTTATGTGTCAATCTTGGCTTCTTAACCGAATAGAACCGGCGCGAAATTTAACAAAATCATTTTATGAATACTGCACTGATTTAATACAAAATTCCCTGTAGATCCGCGCCAATTCCTGGAGCATTTCTACCGATGACTGGAAATTGTATGACATGATATGTTCCACATTTAATCCGATCGGAACTTTTAAATTTTTCTCCGTAATAAAATTTAGCGTATCCTTTAAAACTTCGATGGCTACATCCAACGATCGTTCAATCATGGAGCCTGGCCTACCCTTGAGATATCGTTCTGTTTCGGGAGCAATTTCAACACCAAGCCACTTTAGAAAATCAATATTCTTTTGGGATGAAACGGGTGCAAAACTCA
>DQOT01000315.1 GCA_015658495.1 Fidelibacterota bacterium
ATGATGCTGAATTTCTTCGCAAATGTCATTCCGGATGGGGTTCCTGTGGCCGAAGACAAAGTAGATCTGGAAATCACGGTTGAAGAAAAACCGGCCGGACAAGCCAACGCGAATATGGGTTACACGCAGTCCTATGGAATGACAGGTGGCGGTGGATTAGCACTCCCGAATTTTCGTGGGAGAGGACAAAGCTTAATTTTGAGTTTTAATGTTGGAACGAATTATAATGTGATTAGAATGAACAACAATCGTCCGAAATATCGTTCTGCCAGCATCAGTTTTACCGATCCCATGGTGAATGACACAAAAAATCTTGTTGGGGGATCCGTGTTCTATACGTTTCGGGGTGGCTCATCTATGTATTCGGCACCTATTGATTATACCATGGCTGGAGGATCTCTTACTTGGGGACGGATCTTCAAGTGGCCTGATGATTTTTTCAGAGGGACATGGTCCTTTCAAGTTGTCCGGAAAGTGTATGATGGGAGCCAGGCGGATTTGGAAAGATATGCCGGCGGACTAAAGACATCAGATGGGATTAATTTTTCTCAAACGATTCGTCGGGACAGCCGAGACCATCCGGAATTCACAACCGTGGGGTCGTTATTCTCTCTTAAATCAACGCTCTCAGGTTGGATCTTGGGCGGGCAGGAAAATTTCCATAAGCACATATTAAACCTGGAATGGTACACACCTACATTTTGGAAATTTGTTTTAATGAATTCCATGAAAATTGGTGTGGTCAAGGAACTGGCTGCCAAGGAAGGAGGCAAATCATTTATTCCCTGGAATGATCGGTTTATCATGGGTGGGAATGGTATTCCTTATGGCAATCCTTTACGCGGCTACGATGATAATCGTGTGGGACCACTCACCACATCCGGGAGCCCGATTGGTGGAAATACGATGGTTAAATTCGGAACAGAATTCCGGGTACCATTCGCAGAAAATCCTGTAGTTTACGGGCTGGTTTTTGCAGAAATGGGAAATGTTTGGTCATCCATAGATTTGATGGAAAGATTAAGCCTTCCTCGAAGTGGGCCATTCGATATGAAGCGCTCTGCTGGTGCAGGTATTCGCTTTTTTATGCCAATGATTGGCATGCTGGGATTTGATATCGGTTATGGTTTTGACCGAGTAAACCAGAATGGTGATCTTGAACCAGGTTGGAAGACAACACTCACATTTGGACAACAATTTTGAAAAACAAGGAGGAAACCGTGAAAGGATCCTTACGTAACATACTCTTTATTTTAACTTTTATAGGGCTGACCTCTGTGACGTCTGCCCAATTAAAGATCGCATATATTTTATCGGAAAGAATCCGTACGGAATATGAAGAGTTCAAAGAAGCAGAATCGCAACTTCAACTTGAATACAGGAAAGTTCAATTCGAATTTGACCAAATGGTGATGAAAATGGACAGCCTGAAACAGGATTATGAAATAAAGCGTCTCATGTCCCTAGATAAAGGTGAAAGTATTCGTCAGGAACTTGAACAAATGGAACGTTCCATCCAAAACTATCAGGCTGAAAAGATCGGCCCCCAAGGCGAACTCATGAGGAAACAGGCTCAACTGGAATATAAGATTCTTGGAAAAGTAAAAAAAGCCGTAGACAAAGTTGCCATTGATGGCGGATATGATTATATCATCGATGCGTCTGTTGGTTTGCTGTATTATAAATCAAAATACGATATGACGGATGATGTATTGCACGAACTTCGGAACTTAAGTTCAGATAAGTAATTTGTCTTGAAGCTCACTCTTCGTGAGATCGCCGCACACGTGAGCGGAAAAGTGATTGGGGACCCTGGTATAAATGTTTCAGGTGTTTCTGAAATCCAAAGTAGTTTACCCGGAACCATTACATTCCTGGGGAATCCAAAGTATAAAAAGTTTCTAACCGAAACGCAGGCTGAAGCCATTTTTGTCAGTGATGAAGATCATTTAAAAGGTAAAAACGGCATTCTTGTATCCAATCCCCAATTGGCCATGGCCCAAACACTTGGACTCTTTTTTCCCGATTCTGAGCCAGAATCCTTTGTACATTCCATGACTTCCATTGATTCTACCGTGGCTATCGGGAAAAATGTAACCATCGATCCGGGCGCTGTAATTCAGGGTGATGCAATCATTGGTGAAGCGTGCTGGATTGGCCCAAATACAGTGATTGGGACAAATGTAACCTTGGGGAAAAATTGTCGAACGAAAGCAAATGTGACGATTTATCATGATTCGATGATTGGCAATAACGTCATTATTCATAGTGGTACATCCGTAGGATGTGACGGATTCGGATTTGTGACGGAAAATAGTGTCCATGAAAAAATTCCCCAAACAGGAAATGTTGTGATTGGGAATGATGTGGAAATCGGATCTAACTGTGCCATCGATCGTGCCACAATTGGCACCACATCCATTGGTGACATGACAAAGATTGATAACTTGGTTCACATCGCCCACAATGTAAAAGTTGGGAAAGGGTGCCTGATCACGGCAGGATTCGCTGTTGCCGGCAGTTCAGAGATCGGCGATTATTGTACATTCGCTGGGCAAGTGGGTGTTGCACCGCATGTAAAAATTGGGCCAAATTCTATTTTCGCAGCAAAATCCGGTGTAACAAAATCATTGGAAGGCGGAAAAGTGTATGCGGGATTTCCCGCTCGCGAGATCAAAGAACATAATAAAAGAGAAGCCCTATTAACCGAAATCACCCGGATGCGTCAAAAACTTGACCAATTGATACAGGATAGGAAAGAGAGGTAAATTTCAGGATGGAAAGAAAGCAAAGAACAATCAGAACAAGTCAGTCCTGCCAGGGAGTGGGGCTCCATACCGGTGTTGAATCGAACATCACCTTTCATCCTGCACCGGAAAATTTTGGGGTAAGATTCGTACGGTCTGATATTCCATCCAGTCCCGAGATCAAAGCAGATATCGACCATGTGGTGAACATTTCCCGTGGAACCACCATTGAAGAAAATGATGTCCGCATCCATACCGTAGAACATGCTTTGGCTGCGGTGAGTGGACTCCGAATCGATAATATGCTCATGGAACTCACGGGTAAAGAACCGCCTGTGATGGACGGGAGTGCAAAAGATTTTGTGGAATGTTTGATTAAAGCAGGGATCAAGATACAGGAAGAAGAAAGAAAAGTTTTAGAGATTACCCGTGCAGTGAACTATACCAACCCCTATCGTGATATCGATATTCACGTGATTCCATCGGATCGATTCCGTATCACCTTTATGGTTGAATACCCGCTCCCTGCCCTGGGAACCCAGTATGAAGCGATTTATAATATGGAAGAAGATTTTGCGTTTGAAGTGGCACCTGCCCGCACATTTTGTTTCTTAAGTGAAGTAGAAATGCTGAGAGAGCAAGGGCTCATCAAAGGCGGTGCTTTGGATAATGCTGTGGTGATTGTTGATAAAGAAATAGACAGTTCAGAAATGGATCGTTTGAAAGACCTGTTTGGTATTGAGCATAATATTATCCAAGGTGCAAACGGTATCCTGAACGGGAAAGTCCTGCGGTTTAAAAATGAACCTGTCCGACACAAGACTTTAGATCTTATCGGTGATCTTGCTTTGTTAGGGGTTCCCATTAGAGGCCATGTAACCGCAGCTCGTGCCGGCCATGCCAGCAATGTAGAATTTGTAAAAAAACTGAAAAAAGAATATGCCAAAGAATTGGCAGACTTATGGATAGAAAAATTAAATGACTGATTTATCCCAACAGACAATTTTTAATATAAATGACATTATAAAAGTTCTTCCTCACCGCTATCCTTTCATTCTCATCGATAAACTGGAAATGCTGGAACCGGGAAAATCCTTGGTTGCTATCAAAAATGTGACGATTAACGAACCCTATTTTCAAGGCCATTTCCCAGCTCAACCGGTGATGCCAGGGGTTCTCTCGCTAGAAATTATGGCACAAGCCGGTGCATTTCTTATGTTGAGTCAGGTGGAAGATCCATTAGCGAAGAATATGCTTTTTTCAACCATCGAAAAAGCAAAATTCAGGAAACCCATTGTTCCGGGTGACCAGTTAAAGATCTATATGGATCTTGTTAAAAGAAAACTCAGTATTTGCAAATTCCATGGAAGATGTTTTGTGGATGATAAACTTGTGGCCGAAGCTTTTCTTTCTGCAAATATTGTAGACCGTCCAGAGGTCTAACATTTCCACATCTGTTCACCCAACGGCACTTGTGGATCCCACCGCCGAATTGGGCACCAATGTAGCAATTGGGCCTTATTCCGTTATTGAAGCCAATGTAATCCTTGGTGATAATACAGCCATCGGGAATCATGTTACCGTTTGTGAAAATACAACCATTGGGCAAGACTGCCGGATCTTTCATTCTAGCTCTATCGGCGAAATTCCCCAAGACTTGAAATTTGGTGGTGAAAAAACAAAAACAGTCGTTGGTGATAAAACAACCATCCGGGAATGTGTCACAGTGAATCGTGGAACCAATGCTTTGGGCGTAACTCAAATTGGGTCTGACTGTTTGTTGATGGCTTCTGTTCATGTGGCTCACGATTGTATTGTCGGGGATCATGTGATCATGGCGAATATGGCAACCCTTGGAGGACATGTAGAGATCGGTGATTGGGCATCATTGGGTGGTGGTGTTCTGGTTCATCAGTTTTGCAGGATTGGTGTCCATGCATTCATCGGTGGTGGATTTCGCGCTGTTCAGGATGTGCCCCCTTTTATATTGGCAGCAGGCGAGCCGTTAAGTTTTGGTGGGATAAATAAAATTGGTTTAAAAAGACGTGGATTTTCTAAAGAGGAACAAAAAACCATTAAATATCTATATCAATTATTTTTTCGTTCTGAGTTGAATCGAAATGAAGCATTCAAAAAAATTGAATCGGAAATCGAATCATCGCAATATAAAGATCAGATCCTTGAATTTATCCATTCGTCTGAACGGGGAATTATTTAATTTATTTCATGAAATTTATTTTTATTTCCCTAGTTCTAACGAGCACAATTAATGCTCAATCTGCTGATTTCAGATTTTATTCTGATGTTTGCCAGAAATATGATGGACATGCAAAGTCTGTGGTGAATGCTTCTTCTTTTTGGTTAAGTGAATCGCCTGCCATTGATCCCATGAGCAGCAATCGAATCCTCATTCAATCTGGATTTTCGTCTCCAATTAAAAAAATACAGGGAGATTATTGGACCTATCCAAACTTGGATTTTGGCATTAAGGTGACAAATAACCTTGCCATCACGGGTAAACTTTTTGGTTTTTCCGCCGAAAAAGAATCACCCCAAGTTTTGGGTGCCGGAATCCAATACTATTATGGTGGGAAAGATACACTGAATTGGGTGACTTCCATCCAAAGGGTTGATCTAAAAGGATTAAGCCATTTTCGTCTTACCTCTCTTACATTCGATATTCGAAAATGGCTGGTGTGGAATTCTATTCAATTTCGTGTCGGTGGTGGTGCAAATTTTTATAAGGAACGATCCTATTATAACGATATGAGCATACCATCCAAACTGGAAGGGCAAGTCAATTATTTAGGCATTGATGCGTTGAAGAATTATTCCGTTTTTAAAATTGGGTTCGGGACAAGGCTCCATTCAAATAATTCCATGGTTTCATTTTTTATTCAAAAAGAAATCTTCTAATGTCTAAACGAATTTCCATTTTAGGATCAACCGGGTCAATAGGTGTGAATGCCCTGAAAGTTGCATCTCATCTCAAAGATGAGCTGGAGATTGTATATTTATCCGCCAATCGGAATGCAGAATTATTGATTGAACAGGCAAAGGAATTTCAACCTAAAGCCGTTTGCATTGTAGATGAATCTGCATTTTCTGACGTGCAAAATGCATTGGTTTCCACGGGAATCGAAGTCCTGAATGGCAGGGAAGGAATATTGGAATTAGCCACAAGAGATGATGTAGATGTGATGCTGAACGGACTCGTGGGTGCTCCCGGCATGGAACCCACATTGAAAGCCATCGAAGCCGGAATTGATGTGGCATTATCCAATAAAGAAAGTTTGGTCATGGCTGGAGATATCATTCAGCAAGCCATGGAAAGATCCGGCGCGCAATTGTTTCCCGTGGACAGCGAACATTCTGCTATCTGGCAATGTCTGGTTGGCGAAAATATGGATGATGTCCGCCGCCTTATTTTAACGGGAAGCGGCGGTCCGTTTCGAACCCGAGATATAAACTCATTTGATAATATCACTGTGGAAGAAGCATTAAATCATCCAAACTGGGATATGGGACGGAAGATCACAATCGATAGCGCCACCATGATGAACAAGGGTCTGGAAGTGATTGAAGCATTCTGGCTGTTTGGCTTTAAACCGGATCGGATCAAAATTGTTGTTCATCCCCAATCGATTATTCATTCCATGATCGAATTGAGGGATGGTGCCATTAAAGCCCAAATGGGCGTACCGGACATGAAAATTCCCATCCAATACGCCTTGACCTATCCACGACATTTGGAAGCGCCATGGGAGCGGTTAGATTTTTTAAAATGCGGCGATTTGACTTTTCAAGAACCGGATTATGAGCGTTTCCCCAGTATTAAATTAGCCTTTGGTTCATTGGAAAAGTTGGGAACTTCCGGTGCTGCCTTGAATTTATCTAACGATTATTCCGTGTATCGATTCTTGAATGAAGAGATCAAATTCACAGATATTCCAAGAATTAACGAATCTTCTATGGAAAACCATGATTGGACAGAACATCCAAACCTGGAAGATCTGAAAGAATTAGATCGTTGGGTTAAAAATCACGTAGGATCCTTTTGATTCCTTGGAACCAACAAAACATTTTTTAGTAGATTTAATCATATGACAATTATCTGGGCAACCATTCTCATACTCGGTGTTCTTATCACCATCCACGAATTTGGGCATTTTATTGCTGCGCGCTCCGTCGGGATCCGTGTAGAACGATTTTCAATTGGATTTCCACCACGGTTTGTATCTCTGACATCAGAAGATGGCGGATGGGTATTCCGAATCTTCTTTTACAAACGTTCCCATGGACGCCTTTCCTGGCAGTCTGTCTATGAAAAAACGATTGTTAAACCCGATCAAATTGGGTCCAAAACTGAATATGTGATCGCACTGGTCCCCTTGGGGGGTTATGTAAAAATGGCAGGTATCATTGATGAGAGTATGGACACAGAGATCAATTATGAAGAAGATGAATTCATGTCCAAACCGCTGTGGGCAAAATTGTGGGTTATGAGCGCCGGGGTCATTATGAACACGATTTTGGCATTTATCATATTTGCAGCGGTAGGATACACGCAAGGCATGCCGGAAGTATCAGAAAAGCCCGTTGTAGCCGAATTACAACCGGATATGCCGGCCATAGCAGCAGGCATCCAACCGGGTGACCGGATCATTTCTATAGATGGGGAACCCATCAAAACATGGAACGATCTCACAACAACCATCCATGCTCAGCCCAACACGGATATTTCTCTCACAGTTTTAAGAGAGAATATTCAAATTGAGATGGAAATCACCACATCATTTATGCCCTTCCCAAGGGCTGCGGGAATAGATACGCTTGGTGTCATCGGGATCATACCGGAAGTGTTTTACAGGGATATGACCATGGGTGAAGCATTCAACATCGGCTGGCTTCGAACAAGAGACAGTTTTGGGATGATCATCATGAGTTTAAAAATGCTCGGAAGTGGTGCTGCCTCCATGTCCGATTTTGGCGGCCCCATCATGATTGCGCAATTGGCAGGTCAAACAGCAGAAGCTGGATGGATCCCGTTTCTCACATTCATGGCATTGATCAGTGTAAATCTGGCATTTATAAATATTTTACCGATCCCGGGATTGGACGGCGGACATATTATGATTCATTTGATTGAAGGTATACTTCGGCGTCCTTTAACCATGAAAGCACGAATCACTATTCAGCAGATTGGTATGGCATTTTTACTGATGCTCATGGTGACAGTCGTGTTCAACGACATCAGCCGATTGTTTAATTAGCCTCCCCGCATTTTGCAGGCCTGAAATTTTATTCATCATTTTTCTTTTGCGATTTCTGCGCCTGTCTGCCGAAATGCAATGCTTGCCTGCCGTAGCCGGAGCGAAGGCATGGTAGGCACGGTCTTTTATGGTAATTGAGGTCAGTTAGAAATCTCCTCCAACTTCAGGACGAATGCCCCAAATTTCATCTTTAACCAGATCTGAACCGGATATCTATGTTCATCATTAGTGAACCAAATGGACATGGTGGCTTCATTCTTGAATTTCTTTTTATCGATCCGCATGGGTGTCACTTTTGTACAATTAAATTCTCCCATCGGTACTCCAATTTTAATTCCATCTGTCACTTGCATTTCTAATGGAGTGATCCTTTTCCCTTCGATCGTAGAAAATATTTGCCCGTCAATTTTTGATAAATCTTTATTTCTGAAAAAATAAAATAAAGAATAAGGTGAATGAGTTCCCATTCCTATTGTTATAGTATCATCTCTGACAATTGCAAATCCTTGATCCTGAAAAAGATCGGACTCGCTCTTTTTTTTGTATTTCCCCTCACTGATATCTTTTTTAACCCTTACCGGTGCCAGGGAATTTTCATCGAGCCAAAGATCAATCACATCTCGAATTGGAAAAAGAAAATTTGCAAACCCATGGGTGTTGGCACTGAACCGAACATGGTAAGTGGAAACATCGTTGATCGTTTCTATCCCAAGCACTTGCAGACGACCAGTTGCTGCATCTATCCCGGAAAAAGAAGCTTTGTATTTCAGCGTTTCCCCAACTTTGAAGGGGACATTTGTCCCCCATAAAAAAGAAAAAGATAAAATGAGAATAAATGATCTCATAATCTTAAGATATTTAGTTCCCTATCCTGAAAATTATAAATAGTGGAACCGCTGCCTTCAATAATGCAATCCTCAACAATGAGATCAATCTCATGGGCAAATTCGGATAGGATCTTTTCCGGATTCGTCAAAGGTTCTTGTCTGGTTCGGTTCACACTGGTGGTGGTGATGGGGTTTGGGTACGCATGGGATAATTTTTGACAAAAGTCATGATCTGGAATTCGCATACCCAGAGTTTGCTTATCGCCTGTAATAGAATTGGAAACAACCTCATCTATAACCGAAATGATTACTGTTGTGGATCCTCCTAATATTTCTAAAACATTTTTTTTATCCAATTCTGAAATATTCATCCAACTTGAAGCGGTTTCTTTATTTGGCGCCAGGACACTCATGGGAGAAATCCTGCCTTTGATAGAATTGATCTTTTGAATGGCAGATTCATTTTTTGCATCGCATCCAAACCCATAGAGCGTATCGGTTGGATAAACAATCACACCACCCCTCCTCAAAACGGAGCACGCTGTTTTCACGGCATTTTCATTTTCCCAATGTATTATTTTAACCACGCTTCTTAATCCTGTTTCCTAATTCTAATCTTGTTTCGTTTTCCACCGTCGATGAAACCAGAAATATTGTTCCGGATATTGTCTGACCTTTTCTTCGATAATGAATGTAAACGCTTGGGTGATATCTTGAGTGCTGTCACTCTTTGATATTATTGGGACGAACTCAATTCGATACTTTTGAAACCCTGTTTGAATACAAACACCAAAAACCATGGGTGCACCGGATTTTTGATGAAATAGTGCAGCACCTTTTGGCGTGGATGACGGTGTGCCAAAGAAATCCACAAATATTCCTTTTCGTTTTGCATCCTGATCACTTACTAAGGCAAGAATTCCATTGTTTTTCAAAACATCATACATTTTTTCAAGTGGCTCTTTCCGGAAAATATGTTCACCTCCGGCCAATTCCCGTTGTTCCTGGAAGAAACGGTTTGCGCCACGATTTTTTTGTCTGTGGGCAATACCCACAAAACGGGTGCCATATTCACCCATCCATTTAGCAAAAAGTTCCCATACGCCAAAATGAGCCGAAACCAAAACACAGCCTTTACCATGGGTCATGGTGCTGTCCAACACATCTTTCCCGGAAATTTCAATTTTGATTCCATCCCATGATTTTGGGAAGGCAAAAAACTGAACCATGTTGTGCATAAAAAATATGTAAATTTTTTTAACGGTTGATTCAATTTTTTCATTTGACCAACTCGAAAAAGCCCGATTCAGGTTTTTGATTACCTGTCCTTTCCGTTTCGGAATATAATGATAGGAAAGGCTTGCCAGGCGTGAGGCGAAACGATACCGCGTTTTTATAGACATGGTGGACATCCACTTTTTCAACAGAATTAAAATGGAATAGGTAATTTGGTGTGATGTTTTCATTTTAAAGCGGGAAATTACGGATTTGCGCAGTCGATTTATTGTCACATTTAAATCGATTAAATAACCTTTTTTGTTTCCCATCGTTCTCATTTCGTATGAAATTCCCGTCTATGAAACGTCATTTATTTAGCATCTTATTCTGTATTTCATTTTTACATCCGGATGTTGTTTACAGGGTGCCCATCAGTGGGGTCATTGATCTCGGCCTTCCGCCCTTTATTAAACGTGCCATAAAAGAAGCGGAAGCCCATGATGCCAAGGTAGTTATTTTTGATATTAATACCTTTGGCGGCCGCGTGGATGCAGCAACCCAGATCAAAGATGCAATTCTCAGTGCAAATGTACTAACCATTGCCTTTATTAATCGTCGGGCTATTTCTGCCGGTGCACTGATCTCCCTCTCCTGTGAAAAAATTTATATGACTGGCGGTGGACTCATCGGCGCTGCAACAGCGGTGGATATGACCGGGAAAAAAGGGAGTGAAAAAGTCATTAGTTTTATGCGGGAAGAAATGGCCTCAACAGCGGAAAAACGGGGACGAAACAAAGAGATCGCCCGCGGCATGGTAGACGAAGAATTGAATTTTACTCACCTCGTGATTGATGGCGATTCCGTAGAAGTGACAGATATTGAGGGACGGAAAGAAGGGAAACTGATTTCGCTCACGACTGAGCAGGCAATAAAATATCATATTGCCGATGGTACCGCAGAAAATATGGAAGCTCTACTGGATAGCCTGGGTTATTCTTCAGCTATTGTGACGGAATCCAGCGAAAATTGGTCAGAAGCAGTGGTCAGGTTTTTAACCAATCCGGTCGTGGCATCCCTTTTAACCACCTTTGGATTTCTGGGGATTCTGTTCGAACTCCAAAGTCCCGGTTGGGGCATTCCCGGATTTGTGGGACTCACCTGTTTGATCCTTTCCCTGGGAGCATCCTATATTGCCGAATTGGCCACCATGTCAGACATGATGTTTATCTTTGGCGGGCTCGCACTTTTACTATTGGAGATCCTTATTATCCCGGGGTTTGGAGTGGCGGGTGTCGGTGGCATCGGACTCATCGTTTACGGTCTTTATCTATTATTATTACCGGAAGTTCCGGTGGGTGATGAAATATTGAGTCAAGCCACAGATGGTTTATTGATAGGTATCATAGGCGCAATCATTGGCCTCTTTCTTCTGGGAAAGCTCATGATTAAAACAAAATTCTGGGCACAACTCACCGCGCCGGACGTCCAGAAAAAAGAAGATGGTTATACCAATACATTCGGATGGGAATCCTTAAGC
>DQOT01000122.1 GCA_015658495.1 Fidelibacterota bacterium
TCCGCCACAAACTTTATGGTTCGGGACGCGCGGATGCAGAAACTGGTTCATAAAGATCAGGAGCCCATCACTCCTTTTGTAGATCGTGTCCGGGAATTATATGAGGATCATGGTGTTTCTACCATCCTAGTCATGGGAGGGTCCGGTGATTATTTTGATGTGTTGGACACGGTGATCAAGATGCAGGATTATGTACCTCATGATGTGGGTGACGAAACTCAAAAAATTGTAAAAGATCATCCGACCCAAAGACTGGTTGAATCACCAAAATCAATGGAACAAATTTCCGGGCGGGTTCCTTTAGGATCAAATTTCAATGCGGCGCGCGGGCGGAAAAAAGTAAAGATCGATATTCAAGGGCATGATAAAATTATTTATGGAAAAGACTCTATAGACCTTCGATTTGTGGATCAATTGGTTGAAACAAGTCAAACCCGCGCCATCGGACACGCAATTTATTTTGCTTCCCATGCCATGATGAGAGAATCCGAATCTCTACAAGACATTGTAGAATCTCTGGAAGATTATTTCAATCAAAACGGTCTTGATCCCCTTGATCCTTTTTATGAAAAAGAAAAACATCCGGGGAATTTTTCCCGCCCCCGGAAATACGAAATTGCTGCCGCTATTAATCGGATCCGCACATTGAAAATTTTGAAAAATTAAATCAATGAAGTCACCCTTGGTTTCCCTTCTTTTTTTACTGACTTCCTTTTATCTGATTATCACAATAATTTTATTTTTTGCGCAATCGTATTTTATATTTTTCCCACGGGAGATCGCGGGGTATCAATACTCTTTTCTGAAACAATTCAAATCGAATGAGATTGCCCTCGATCATGATGGGATTTCACTCCATGGCTGGTTTATTCAAAATGAGACAAATCCGGATAATCCATTGATCATTTATTACGGCGGGAACGCAGAAGAAGTCTCCCAGAATCTACATGATTTGGATAAGTTCGGCGATCACTCACTATTATTCATGAACTATCGCGGCTACGGGAAAAGCGAAGGACGCCCCGGTCAGGATGCTCTTTTTTCAGATGCACTATTCATTTTCGATACTATTTCAAAAAAACATCACATTTCCTCGGAAAAGATCATTCTCATGGGGCGAAGTCTTGGGTCTGCCGTTGCAATCCATGTGGCCGGACAACGACAGGTTAAAGCTATTTTATTGGTTACACCTTTTGATAATTTGGTCAATGTTGCCAAAAATCATTACCCCATTTTTCCGATCAGGTACCTGCTCAGGCATCCGTTTCGTTCAGACCAAATTGCACCGGGAATCACGTGCCCAATGTTGGCCATCATTGGGAAACAGGATCGAATTATTCCCAATGAACGATCTTTAACTTTGGTGAAGCAATGGGGTGGAAACAGTGATCATGTGATTATTGAGAATGCCGGGCATAATACGATTAGCAACACGCCGGGATATTGGGTTGCCATCCATCAATTTTTATCTGAAACGGCAATTCGATAAGCTCAATGACCGTTTGATTAGCCTGTCGAAACATGGTTACTGAGTTTATCGAAGCATACATATTTACATATTTTATCAGGAAAAAATGTTTTGAATTTTCATACGAATAACCGTTGCTGAAGTAATTACTACCTTTTTACTCTGCTTGCAGTTTCCAGACTTGATTCACCCCAATCTTCCCCGTATTTTTATGGATGATGATGAAATACGGTGCAATCGCTGGCGGGGAAAAATCGACCGTTCACGCAGCCTCTGTGATCCTGGAAAATGGCGGCAATGCTTTTGATGCTGCCGTAGGCGCTGTGTTCACATCCATGGTGTCAGAATATAATCTCACAGGCGCTGGCGGTGGTGGCGCTTTTCTGGCCTGTCCGGCGAACTCCGATCCAATCCTATTTGATTTTTTTGTAGACACGCCTCCTCCCCAACCCGATAAGGAATTGGACTTTTTTAATATCATGGTGGATTTCGGACCCAGCCAGCAAGAGTTTCATATCGGACAGGGATCCGTTGCCATTCCAGGAAATACGGCCGGACTTTTAGAGGTTCACCAACGATTAGGGCAAGTTCCATTGATAGCAGTCCTGGAACCGGCGGTGGTGGCAGCAAGGTCCGGGGTCATTCTTAATGAGGCTCAAGCTTACTTGATCAAGATCCTGGAACCGATCCTGATAAATTCCACAGCCGGATGTGATTTATTCAGGCCGAACGGAAAGCTGTTAAAAAAGGGTGATCGCTTTCAGAATCCCAGTTTTGCTGATTTCCTGAATATGCTTGTTGCCGAGGGCTCCAGATATTTTTATGAAGGAGACGGGGCTGAACTTATTTTGAATACTGTAGGACAACAAGGTCTGATCACCCGGGAATGTCTCAGCCAATACACCGTGGTTGAAAGGCAGCCTTTGAAAAGTCAGTTCAGGGGAAAAACCATTTATACCAATCCTGCGCCAGCCACAGGCGGCACATTAATTACATTTGCACTGCAACTGATGGATCAATCTGATAGGAATTCAAAATCCGATTTTACTAACCTTGTCAAAGCCATGCAGATGTCATCCACTGCGAGAAGAGATTTCTGTCATGACATGAAAAATGAAATGCAAATATCCCAAGTCCTCACCCCAAAGATCTTTAACAAATATTTGGATTTGTTCAATTCAGGATTTACGATTAGCCACCCACAAAATGATCCCCTTTCCCGGGGTGCTACAACCCATGTGAGCATTTTGGATAAACAGGGAAATGCCGCCAGCGTCACCACGACCAATGGGGAGGGCTGCGGGTACCTCATTCCGGAATTAGGCATCATGCTGAACAATATGCTTGGCGAAGAGGATTTGAATCCAATGGGTTTTCATCTTTGGCCCCGGCAACAGCGGCTACCAACCATGATATCCCCAACCCTTGTCATGGGGAAAAAGGGCGTTGAATTGGTGTTGGGCAGTGGAGGCAGCAATCGACTGCGTTCAGCAATTTCCCAGATAATCTTGAATCTTTTTGCAAAAAACATGGACCTTGAATCAGCGGTTCACACAGCTCGAATCCACTTGGAGGGCAATGTGCTTCACTTTGAACCCGGAGCACTATTGGAGACCTTACCCGACGATATCCAACTCCACTCATGGAATGAGAAAAATCTTTTTTTTGGTGGTGTGAATGCTGTGACACCCGTTGATGCAGTGGGAGATCCAAGAAGAGGTGGATTTGGAATAATCTGTTAAAAGGATAAA
>DQOT01000250.1 GCA_015658495.1 Fidelibacterota bacterium
AAAAAATTTATCCCTATACTCAGTGACATTCCATTTTTAGGAAAAATGTTTCAATCAACCTCCATCGAAAAAGAACAGCGCGAACTTTTTATCTTTATTACCCCTAACATTATCCCCTAAACCACCTATGCAAAAAAACCTTCCTTTTATCCTGATTGCCTTTGGTGTTGCGTTCTTAGTTGCATTCATGTCCCTGCTGGATATTTATGACACCATCGAACACAAATTTTTAGATATGCGCTTCACCTCCCGCGGACTCATGGAGACGCGAGATGATATTGCCACATTGGACATTGACGTCCGGGCACTCCAAACCGAGGGGAAATGGGATCCCTGGAGTCGTGAAAAACATATTCCCATGGTGAAAGCAGCCGGTCAACACGGCATGGATGTATTGGCTTTTGATATTTATTTTATTGAAGAGAGTGAACGGCAACTCAATTATAAAGTGCTGGCCAATGTTCAAGATTCTATCCTGTCCATGAATGCTGTAAAGGATCTTTTTCCGGACCCTGATTTTGATCTGTCGGATGAAGCTGAAAAAGCAGGGAATATCCTATTTGCCCAAAGTTTTAAACCCCAGCCAAAAAAGAAAGAAAAAGTCAAAGAAAGAACCGATTCCCAAAATTCCCGCTTGGCACTCATGGAAGAGAAAGGATTATTCCGGAAAGTGAATCGGGATGATTTTTCGTCCCTGTTTGATTTTTATGATGGTGAATTTCCCGTGGAAATCTTTATCGACAAAGGAGCCGGAATTTATTTTTTCCAGGCTAAGGCAGATAGAGATGGTGTCATGCGGAAATATCCATTATTGGGATTGTACGAAGATCGCCTTTTCCCTTCCATTACCCTGGCCATTGCATTGAATCATTATGGTGTTTCCTTTCATGATGTAGAAATTGTCCCAGGAGAACATTTACGATTTGATCTGGCAGAACCGGATGAACATGGTCGATCTGAAATTGTGATTCCCATCAATGATGAGGGTATGATGCAGGTGAACTGGGCCGGGAATTGGGAAAATGCTGACGGGAATTTTGACCTTATGCATTATCCATATAATGTTCTGAAGGATTTCCAGGAAACGGAATTTATGAACCATGTCATGGCGGAGTATAAAAAACTCGCCAACTTATCCTTTGGTGGAAATATCAAGGCTGCGCTCAAACCGGCTGTTGCGTTCATTCATGCGAGCAAAAAACAAATTATGGGTGCTGCAAAAAAGATTTTCCCCATGAGCATGGCTGAAAAATGGGTTTTAGCCAATCCAAATGGTACAGCTTCCGATTTCAAAAAACTGCCGCCATTTATGTTCAATGAGATTAAAAATAACAATACCATCGCTAATGCCTTTTTGGATTCTAACCGAACGTCAAATCCCACCCTGGATGAATTAATGGGAAGCGGGTCCATCATTTTTGAATCAGGATTGACAGACTATGCTTTTTCTTCTGTTAACCAATTGGCAAATGACTTTAAAGATGCCATCAAGAATGCAGATGATGATCAAAAAAAGGTCCTGAAAAAGGCACAAGCCAAATTTTCACTCATTGAACGAAATTATCAAATTATCACCAATCTTTATAACAACAATATGGTTGACGAGCAGCGCCCGCTCTACTTTTTTCCAAGTTCTCAACGGCTGGTTGCCGGTAAAGAAGAAAAAGGGAATGCCAAACTCATTGTTCCCTTCGAATTTGTAGGCAAGAAACTTTATTACGGCTTAACAGCAACGGGAACCCACGATTTGAATCCAATGCCTTTCAATCCACGTTATCCCATGGTGGGACTCCACGCCAATGCGCTCAATACAATCCTGGATAATAAACTCATTCATGAAGTATCCAAAGCTTGGGTTGTATTGATTATTATTATTCTGGGTGTTGTCCTGGCTTTTGGCATCCCAAGCCTGAGCCCGGTTCAAGGTGGCGCTACCATTGGCGGACTTCTCATTGGATATACCTATCTTTGCTTCTGGCTTTTTTCAAGCCAGCATATTTGGTTAGATCTTTTTGGCCCGGTAAGTACCATGGCGGTAGGCTATCTTGGCATCACAATTTATAATTACATCCAGGAAGAAAAGAATAAACAATTCCTGAAGGAATCTTTCGGGACCTATGTTTCCCCTGAATTGATTGACCAAATGTATGAAAGTGGCGAAGAGCCGTCTCTCGGTGGTGAAGAAGGATACCACACTGCTTTTTTTACAGACATTCAGAGCTTTTCCGCTTTCTCTGAAAAATTATCGGCAACGGATCTTGTCAGTCTGTTGAACGAATATTTAACGGATATGACCGATGTGCTTTTGGATAACAAAGGAACCCTGGATAAATACATCGGTGACGCCATTGTGGCTTTTTACGGCGCACCTATTGAAATAGAGAACCACGAATTGTGGGCTTGCAAAACGGCCATTATCATGCAAGATAATCTCGAATTACTGCGACAAAAATGGCAATCGGAAGGAGATAGATGGCCCGAGATTGTACATCATATGCAGAATCGGATCGGAATCAATACGGGGCAAATGGTCACGGGGAATATGGGATCTGCATCCAGGATGAATTATACCATGATGGGTGATACAGTGAACCTGGCTGCACGCTTGGAAGCATCCGCTAAGCAATATGGCATTTATATTCAAATTGCCGATACCACCTACCAACCTGTAAAGGATCAAATTGTAATCCGAGATTTAGATTTCGTCCGGGTGATGGGTAAAACAGAACCGGCCCAGGTTTATGAACTGATTTCAGAAACAGGTCAGGAACCAGAATTATATAAAAAGATCCTCCCCGCTTTCCACGAAGCTTTGGCTCTCTATCGCAATCAGGAATGGAACAATGCCATCGAAGCCTTCAAAGCATCAGATGAACTGGAGGATATGTTCCCGGGTCGTAAAACCAACCCCAGTCGTATCTATATTCCTCGCTGTGAACATTACAGGGATAATTCCCCAGGTGATGATTGGGATGGTGCCTGGACACTCACCAGCAAATAACCAATCCAACAAGATGAAGTGGTATAGCCGATTCCTGCTTAATCTTGCTGTCGGGATGGGACTCTCCCTCCTATCTGCACAAGATCCGTTTGTTCTGGATACTGCCCTGTCGAATGTGCTGCCGCAATCCCTGGCCAATTCTATTCAAATCGCAGATGTGAATAATGATGGAACGAA
>DQOT01000298.1 GCA_015658495.1 Fidelibacterota bacterium
CTCCATGAATTCATGCACATTTTTACACCCCTAAATCTTCATAGCGAATACATCGGAGAATTCGATTATGTGAATCCTAGAATGTCGAAACATCTCTGGCTTTATGAAGGAATTACAGAATATTTTGCTAACCTAATCCAGGTACAATCCGGTTTGATTACACCCTTGGATTTCTTTGCGGGTGAAATGAGCGGCAAGATTCGTCGTGCATCAAAATATCCGGAAACAAAAATTCCATTTACAGAAATGAGCGAAAGAGTCTTCGAGAAAAAATATGGTCGCCACTACAGGCAGGTTTATCAAAGAGGCGCCATTATCGGACTCTTGTTGGATATTGAGATCATCCGACTCACAAATGGTGAAAAAACATTAAAGGATATTGTGCTGGCATTATCTTCAAAATTTGGGTCTTATACATCCTTTAATGAAGAAACAATCTTTGATGAATTCACAGCTTTAGTTCATCCGGATTTGCGCAAATGGTTTGCCGATCATGTGGAAGGAACTGTCCCATTGGATGTAAAAGGTGGACTTGCGAAAATCGGTATAGACTATTCTGAAAAAGGGAAGCACAATGCTCCAAAAAGAATATTGAATGATTTTGGATCAAAGGAATTCCGGATATCATTTGGGAAATACAGGAAAGTTAGAAAAGTTGGGAAAAAGGACCCCGTTGGTTTCGAAGTCGGGGACCAAATTGATACGGATAAAATTCGGGAAGAATTTTATGATGATAAGGGATTTCCGGTGGAGGAAGGGAAAGAAGTCAATATCATTATTAAACGGGAGGATGAAATAATTAAACTGCCTTATTTCATGGAATTAAAAGAAAGAAAATATAAGCATCGCTTACGAATTATGAAGGAACCGACAGAAATACAATCCAATTATTATGCTATCTGGTTGGGACAATAAATATTAAACGTGGTTCTTTTATCCGAGGGATCATTTAATGTAAATTGGGCCTCGCCTAATTACTATAAAACGACATATTTACGGGGGAAATGTACATGTCAAATTGGAACAAGAATCAATTTATTAACCATCTTCGGGAAGAGTGTAGCAGGGAAATCGCAAAAGTCGGTGTATCCATCATCGATTTTACCGAACGTCACGCTGATGATATTTCCTGGGGTCGCGGGGCAGATCATGGCACACTTACTTTCAGATGCCAGTCTGATGTGGGTCCATTGCCACTGTTTCACATGACATCCACAGGTCAGTTGAATCTTCAGATCAATTTCATGCGGAACAAGGAAATTCCGCCCATGGTTTTAAGAGACATCGTTTTGAAACTGGAATCCAACTTTCTCCGGGATTATAATGTAAATGAATATCCCAGTGATATTTTTGTGCCCATGGATGAATTGTTTTATACAGAGAGCCAAGTGGAGAAATTCCTGAAAACAATGGAAGGCTGCACCTACAGGCTGAAACAGTAATTTTATTAAACAAATCGCCACAAAAGCCCCATCCCGATATCGGGATGGGGCTTTTTTTAATGATGTTATACCAGTAATTTTATTATTCCATACCACTGGTACACTCCGATTTTCTCGTAAGAAATTATCAGGAATCAATTCAGTGAGACTCTTTATTAGTTAATCAAATGGATGCCGCATCTCCTCCGTCGCCTGGCAAGACAAATTCTTTTGACGAACATGAAAAACCATCTTTCAACCCCAAAAAACAATAGGTTTAGTTTTATCATATTAACGAGGAGAGTGTTTCGAAAAATTAATTAATTTTCCTCTCGCGATCAGTAAATAATTAATGAATAAACTTTTTCCACTCTTATTTTTATTAGAATATTTATTTGGTACAACCGGATCACTTTCCGGCCATGTTCGAGATGCATCCACCCACCAGCCGCTGATCGGGGTTAATGTTATCATCAGCGGTACGGAATTGGGCGCTGCTACTGATATGGATGGCAATTTCAGGGTAGACAGTGCACCCGTAGGGAGCTACAATGTTCATGTATCCATGATCGGTTACGAAGCAGTGACGCGGCCTAATGTGCATGTCGTTCCTCAGCGGACCACCACCATCAATTTTGACCTGCACCCTACCGTATTAAAAAGTGAAAATGTGACCGTTACAGCAAAATATTTTGAACAAACACGGGATGCCATCACCAGTAGCCGGACGATAGACATCGAAGAAATCCGCTCCGACCCTGTAGGCGTCTACGATATTATGGCCATGATGCAGGCCTTGCCATCCGTAGTGTCCGGATCGGACCAGTACAATGAAATCATCGTTCGCGGTGGGGCACCGGGAGAAAATTTGTTTGTCATGGATTACCTGGAAATCCCTTACCCCAACCACTATCCTGAACAGGGCAAAGGCGGGGGTCCGGTAACTATGGTGGATACAGACTTTATTGAACGGATTGATTTTTATGCCGGCGCTTTTCCGGCACGATATGGTGAAAAGCTTTCTTCGGTGATGGATGTTACGTTAAGATCCGGAAACCGGGAGAAGCACTTGGGAAAAGTCAAAATGAATATGGCTGGTTTTGGTGCAAATGTGGAAGGGCCGCTGGCGGATAACGGATCTTATTTGTTCTCTTTAAAACGGTCCTTTCTGGATTTTGTCATAGTATCCACAGGGATGCAGGCTGTACCCCAGTATTGGTCGAGTCAAGGCAAGATCACTTACGATCTGTCGACAACAAAAAAACTCATGTTCAATTATATTGGCGGAATAGATGCCATCAATATTGAGGGAGAAGACAATCCATCGCTGCGCGGAGCGGAAAACGTGGAATTTGATTCTCAACAGGCTACCGTGGGCATGACGTACAAAAACCTGTTCTCTAAAAAGGGTTTCAGCATTCTTTCGTTATCTAAAAGCCTTGTACAATTGAATACGGATGTATACGAACGGGCTGAAAACAAGCAGCGGGATATGTACCATCAACGCC
>DQOT01000343.1 GCA_015658495.1 Fidelibacterota bacterium
ATCAAAATGTACTCATTCCGAAAGGGCTGGAATCACTTGGGGCGACTGAGAAAGCATATCGTGCAGATAAAATCGACTTTCTTTCTCTCGTTGATGCACAACGACGCTTGCTCAAATTTCAGATGAAATATGAAAAAGCACTTATCAATTTTTTAAAAGCAAAATCTAAACTGTCTAATTTGACAGGGGAGAAAATATCATGAGAATTATAAAAACCACAATTATTGTCATGCTGAGCCAGACGAAGCATTACTATCATAGTTTTTCACCCTTCGTCAAGCTCAGGGTGACAGATTATAAACCTTAATGGAGAACTTTATGAATATTTTAAAAAATAACAAAATTACAATTGGGTTGATCCTAATTGCATTTTTCTTGGGACTGTGGATTCCCAATGGCGATTCAACCGCTAAAGTTGCCACAAACAATGAATCCCATTCAAGTGAAACCCAGGTTTGGATCTGTTCCATGCATCCCAATGTCCAACTCCCGGAATCGGGTCAATGTCCCATTTGTTTTATGGATCTCATCCCTCTGGAATCGGAAAGTGGAAGTTTACAACCGAATCAATTATCCATGTCAGAAAGTGCAATGAAATTGGCATCAATTGAGACAATACCAGCTGCCTATGGGATTGCGAAAATGGAAATTCATTTATCAGGGAAAGTGGAATATGATGAATCACGAATCAGGAATATCACGGCATGGGTTCCAGGAAGGTTGGAACGTATGTTTGTGGATTATACAGGAATTACCGTGAATAAAGGTGACCACATGATGGAATTGTATAGTCCTGAAGTTTATACAGCACAGGAAGAACTAATCCAAGCCCGGAAGTTGGTTGAATCCAGTTCAGGGCAATCTGCATTCGGACAGAAAAATGTGAAAGCAACTTTGGCCGCATCGAGAGAAAAACTGCGATTAATGGGTTTACTGGATAAACAGATTAAAAAAATTGAATCTTCTGAATCGCCGACAAATCTTATTACTGTTTATAGTCCAATGACCGGTGTTGTGATCCAAAAAAATGGTGTAGAAGGTGCTTATGTTAAAACAGGCACCAATATTTATACCATCGCAGATTTGAGTCGTGTCTGGGTCATTTTTGACGCTTATGAATCGGATTTACCCTGGCTCGCTTTTGGGCAAAATGTCACTTTTTCCGCGGAAGCCATTCCTGGGGAGACTTTTAAAGGTCACATTGCTTTTATTGATCCGGTTTTGGACGCAAAAACACGAACTGTTAAAGTACGAATGAATGTGCAAAACCCTGATGGATTGATCAAACCGGGTATGTTCGTTCAAGGCACCATTCAAGCAACGCTTGATGGTGATGGAAAAGCCATTAATCCTGAATTGGCGAATAAGTGGATTTGCCCCATGCATCCCGAAGTCGTTCGAGACCAAAAGGGCGATTGTGAAGTTTGTGGAATGGATTTGGTCAAATCTGAATCCATGGGACTTATCAACACATCAGGACAAAAACAAGAAAATTTGCTCATTCCAGCCAGTGCAGTTTTAAAGACAGGAAATCGCGCCATCGTTTATGTGCAAATCCCCGGAACTGATCCCACTTTTGAAGGTCGCGAAGTTGTATTGGGATCTCGGGTAGGAGATCAGTATATCGTTAAATATGGACTCAAGGAAGGGGAACTTGTTGTAAGGAAAGGCAATTTTAAAATTGATAGCGCCATGCAGATTGCTGCGAAACCCAGCATGATGAATCCAGCCGGCGGTTCATCAGGAAGGGGACATAATCATGGTGGAAGTATGCCGAGTAAACAAATCCAAACAATGGAAAACTATGA
>DQOT01000307.1 GCA_015658495.1 Fidelibacterota bacterium
GGCAGTGAATATTTTACAAATTGGGATCGGCGTCATGTTTTCAATGTGATTGGAAATGTGGTGCTGCCGCGGAATTGGTCATTTAATATGAAAATGACCTACCAGACCGGACAGCCCTATACACCGATCCTGGGCTATTATTATGAAACACTTCCCGGTGGTTCATTGAACGAAGATCCCATCAGAACCATTCCCGGTGGACGAAATTCCGCCCGCTATCCAAACTATGATCGTTTGGATATTGGATTCACAAAGCGATTTCAGCGGGAAAATTTCAGTGGAGAATTCTTTATTCAAGCCATCAATATCTATTGGGCGAAGAATGTATTTCGCTATGTTTACAAATTTGGAAGTATTTACAATGGGATTGATGACGACGGCGATTGGGACGTTCGGAAGCATGATGAAAACGGGAATGGAATTGCGGATCATGGCGAACCCAACGTGGATGAAGCAGATGAAGGCTTGCCCAAAAAACAGGTCATAAATGGATTGCCAATTATTCCAACTATTGGATTTTCAATTGAGTTTTAAAATGAAAAAATCATTATGCATTACCTTCATCCTATTTCTGGCAGGATCATGCGACTTGCCCGTGGAAAACATCGATTATGAGGAAAAATTGGTCGCTTTTATGAATTTGCATGCAGGCCTGCCCATTTCTTCCGATACCTTGACATTAAATCTGACCCATGAAATTGACCAACAGCATGAGGGGAATGAAAGTTGGGTATCTAATGCGAACGCATTTATCGTTATCGATCCTGAAAATGATTCGGATACGCTCCACTTGAATGAGGTTGCTAGCATCCCCGGGCATTATGTCGTGACTGATTCAATTTATTTTGTCCAGTCTGGAGTAAGGTACCAGTTGTTTGTTTCCACCGCTGACCATTCTATCCAGGCCGAAACGACAATACCTGCTGAAATTTCCCTGAAAAGCGTTCAGGTGGACGACTTGTGGGACTGCGAAGGAAATACAGTGGTGGACTCCATTGATCTCCATATTGAGGATAACGATTTGATGACACTCCTGATGGCATATGCATCAGGAGACCTATCGCTTTTATCGGTTGATACGGTGGAATACAAAACAGCGAATTGCTTTACATCCAGTTTTACATCCATGCCTTACTTTGCGTTGGAATGGTCGTCAGAAGATGCACCGAATATGCTCCGTACCACAACCATCGCTTTGGAAGATACAATTTCAAATGTAATTATAGATACTACTTTATCAGCCCACGCATTTAAAGGACACATGCTGGTGGATGAAAACGGTAATAAATATTGGCCTAATCCAACCGTCTGGAATTTTTCTGTAGAAGAAATGTATTACGGCTGGCTGTCTTTTTATTATTTTGGCTATAACATGATTATTATTGAAGCCACCGATGATGCTTTTGCGAATTATTATGCCGGAGATCCGTTACAGATAAATCAATACACCATGCCGAATTCGAATATCGATGGCGGGTTGGGACTCTTCTCATCAACCAGTTCAGCGTTCTTTTTTGTTTACATTAAACCGGAAGAAGAACAGTAAAATTAAGTAAGGTCCCAGATGTGGACTAACTCTCCGCCGAGATACCCTGTAATACAAACACTGATGAAGATCAGTGTTAAAAATGCAAGCAAGAGCCGCTGTACTTTTTGGTTCGCATATCCCTTCAGCGTGATATAGATCCAAACCAGCGTTAATGTCAATAAACTCCAAGTGGTGATGTTCGCAAACAATTGGTGAATCTCCAATGTTTCCCGGGCACCCTTGCAAATCTCCCCTAAATTTTCTTCTGCATTTTCGCCGGATAAAACAGCAGGAAGTGTTGAAAGGGCTGCTGGGATTAGAACCCAAAGATTCAAATGTTTCGGAATGACATCAGGCTTTAAAACTGTGATAACCTGAAAAATGTAAGCCAGGGTAATCAGTGCTATGGGGAAGTGGACAATGGCGGGATGAAGTTCGATGTACATAGTTCAAATTACTGATAAACAAAAAACCCTGCAATTGCAGGGTTTGTGTGGTAGCCCGTAGGAGAATCGAACTCCTGTTGCCAGGATGAAAACCTGGAGTCCTAACCACTAGACGAACGGGCCATAAAATATTCTTTCATAAAACAATTTTGTCAACTAGTTCAGCTATCCTGCTGCCAGGATGAAAACCTCCCCGAAGTGTCGGGGTAACCACTAGACTTGTCTGCACGCCAAGGGGCACAGGCCAAATTGTCACGATTCCCTGAAGAATCGGCGGCAAATTTATTGTGGAGAAAAAGGGTTCACCAACCCTTTTTATTGAACTTATTCTTTAGAATTTGCCTTGTCTAAAATATCAAGCAATTGCCCATTTTGGTGCAATTCCAAGGTGATATCCGCACCCCCAACCAGTTCCCCATTCACGAACAATTGTGGAATGGTTGGCCAGTTGGAATGTTCGCTCAATTTCACCCGAATCATGGGGTCTTCAAGGATATTCACGTCTTTGTATTCTACGCCGTAATGATTGAGCACCTGAACGACTGAATTAGAAAATCCGCACATGGGCATTTCCTTGGTGCCTTTCATGTAAAGAATAATTGAGTTTGAGTTAATATCATTTATGATCTGTTCTTTTAAATCCATTTTATGTCCTTTTAGCGTTTCGCCATTTTGATGCCTTTGTAATTACATGATTTGCAGTGATAATGCTTCACAGCCACGAAGTAAAAAAGGCTGGTTACCTTTTGATTAAAATCTCTCTTTATCCGGTGAAGATGCCCGCCACAATCCGGACATTCTCTTAAAACTGAGTGCCGTTCAATCATTCTTTCTCGCCACCGATTGGCCACCAGAAAAAGCGCCAAAAAAATCAGTGAAATTCCAACCATATCCGAGATTTCAAACTTATCTACAATAAAAATAGTTCCATCTCGCATGAGTTTGATGAAATTACCAACTGTAAAGAAAATCACCTTGATGAATTCATAGAGATAATGTTTGATCTCTAAATCTTCAACGAGTAAAAAGATCCCCAGGCCAAGCAGGAAAACAACCGTGAGTTCAAAATTGTATTCCTGAAAAAACGACTTGTGCCGTGGCTTTGCTATTCCTTTACGTTGTCGGGGCATCTTTTTATTAATAAAATAGGGGAAGAAATTATAAAATTTGAATCATCCAAAATGAGTTTTTAATTTGAATTAATCGTTTCCTA
>DQOT01000249.1 GCA_015658495.1 Fidelibacterota bacterium
CCAAAATTCATACCAGCCTGCCAATGGACTTTTTTCGATTCTTCCTGAAGAATCCGCAGTCTGAATAAAATATTGAAATGTCCCCTCTTCACCCTGAAATGGAATCCATCCGCTCCATGTATCCGGTTCTTCAGGGATGTCGGATCCATAAAGGGGTTCAGAATTCCAATCATTCATTTCCGGCGTTTTCCAGAAAACCATGATGGAATCTTCAATCAATCCTGTTTCACTTAAGTCATCAATGATCACTTCAACAGGATATCCATTGTCAACTGCTTCTGTACTATCGTTTATCGGATTATGAAAAACCTGGAGCATCTCCAGATCAGGAATCCCTTTTATTCTACAATGTAAAGCATCTGTGGATTCCCAAGATCCAGTAAAAGGTATAATGTCAAATCCCGGCATTGCTTCTTCGTAGGATGCTAATGCCTCGTCATCCCAACTGCTCCCCATGACGGGCACCAACACCTTTTCATTCAAAATGAGGGAGTTGGTGTAAGGTTGATTGTTGGGTGTCCATACGCGATAGACCTCCCATGGCTCGCCCCATTCATTTGTGGAGTTGCCAAAATATGTAGTGGTTGCTTCTATTTCATCATATTGGGCATGGCTTGTGGGCACCTGCCGAATTAATACTTTTGTTGGACTCAAATATTTTCCCCAACAGTCGATATGATCGATATAGGTGTTATTGGGGTCATCCACCACATGATAGGTTTCGATCCCATAATAATCAACCATGACCTGATGAATTTCTTCATTGGATATATCATTTTCTGCATAGACAAGATCCGTTGAAGCGGAAACGCCCACTCCATCGGTCATATAATTCCCACCAGCGTGGACCAGGTCTGTTGCGAAGTAAGGCACATCTAAATGATTCGACATTTTCGTAGGTGCGTCATTATCGTTTGGCCGGGGACGATTATACGTGAAATCCACGATAGACATATTCCGGTTACCATCCACCACCCACCAGGGGCCATAATCCCGTGTCCAATAGCTGTCTGTAGAACCCAGAACAAATTCCACATTTTCCATATTCACACCGCCATTTGACATGGAACTGTTCGCGGAATTTTGTTGGCTGGATGACACAAAACAGTAAATGGTAACATCTTCAGACATTTCAGCGATCATGGCAGTAGAAATACCAAAAGGATAGCGAATCAAAACACCTTGCATCCGCTCGTATTCTGCTACATTTCGGATAGGTTCCGGAGGCGGATCTGTCTCCCTGCCCATAGTGTAAATTTCATGGATCCGGGTTTTTTCTTCGTCCGTTAGGCCAATGGGAAGTTCGCCCTTGAAACGATCATTGGCTAGAAGAATTGAAATGAAAAATAAAATTTGGAATACTTTTTTCATCGATTAATCAACGACGGTGTGGTTGAAATTACTTATTTTAAACTCTCCCCCAACCCCTCTCTTAGAAGCGATGGATACCGCAAGGCGGGATAAGTTAATAATCAAAATTCTATGATAACACCTCCAATGGGCATTGTTCCATACTGCGAGTACATTTCCTTTGTCCCGTCTGCCAAGTAAATATATTCCCAGGGATTATCGATGTTAAAGATATTTAAAAAATCCCAAAAGACAACCATATTCACCCGTTTAAAATAAAATCGCTGCTGTAACATCAGATCCAAGCGCAGATAGGGTTCATGCCGCGCTGTGTTCCAGGGCTGGAATGATTCCACATACCAATCGCGGACTGTGTGATCATAAATTTTCGGTGTATAAGGCCGACCACCCATATATCGAAACTTGAAACTGATTTCGAATTCATCACTGGGCATGAAGGGCAGCCAGGAAAAACTCTTGGCCCAGACATTCCCCCTGAATTGCCGATACCAGTCATAATCAGCATAACGGACTTTGTACCCGCCGATGATGTTTACTACATCTCCATAATCATAGATCCAGGGGTAATATTGATCGGAGCGGGGATCTACTCCTTCAGCAATGGAATGGGACCAGGACAAAGATCCGTACCAGTTTTTTGTATATTTTTTCTGGATGAATAGTTCCACACCTTTTGACCTGCCGCTGCCGCCATTGATGGTATTGTAGTAATTCAAACTATCCCTGCCATCAGAACCCACAAGCATCTCATATGTAACCATATCAGCGTATTCCTTGCTAAATGCTTCCAGAGTTATACGTGTATCTACGGCTGGAAAATATTCTAATCCTATGACGGCCTGATCGGCATAATAGTTTTTTAATTTACTGGGAGTACCCCGTACCGAATTTAGATATTTATTGAAAGGTGGCTGAAAATAACGCCCGGCAGAGAAATTCAAAGACAGCATTTCACTGAAATGATAGGATAAACCAAATCGGGGCGAGGCACTACTTTTCCCTGTAAAATCCAGATGATCGTAGCGTCCTCCGACAAAAATTTCCAGAGTCCGGATCGGCTGAAAAGAAACATGAAGAAAGCCACCCATTTTCCGGTAATCCATAATTGCATTTGTTTTGATCGTGTCCGCCACTCCAAGAGTATCTAGGGGCGTAACGATTGTTGCTGGATTCTGGAAATAGGTATCATAAAAAACATATTCAGAAATCGTATCAGGTTCAACGGCAGATGATAGGGAATAGCCGTAAAGGATCGTAGGTCTTGGTTCAAACCAGTTATCATAATCCAGGTTGATGGTTTTGATACTGAATCCGGTGTTGACATCTATCCCGGGCTTGATCTGATAATTTACCTCACTCCGGAAAGTTGTTTCATTTTCCAGGTCACGTCGTTGATGGTACATATCCCGCTGATTGTTTTCAGCCAGTTCGTATACATCCGTATTCAATTGTACAAGG